>JAZKGO010000155.1:47964-57867 GCA_040385875.1 Bacteroidota bacterium | reverse complement strand
CCAGAATATTGGGAAGTAAAGCCCCCTAGCCTCCGGTGGGGGAGTTCTTGTCTGAAAAATTCTTGCTTTTTTGGCTAGAAAATATATTCGGTTACCTTTTATTCTGAATAAGTAAAAAGCGACCCAATATTTATGTGCCGATTAAAATTTATTGCCCAAAGCGTACTCGCCCTTCGGGCGCAGTGGTGCTGAGCGACGACCAATTTTGTAGCCGTGGGCTTTAGCCCACGGCTTTTAATGAACAAAAAACAAAACCCTAAACACCATAAAAATGCCCAACGAAAACCAACCTATTAGCAATAGCGAACCATCAAAACACCAGTTTTCCAGAGAATTAAGCCTTCTCGATTCCACCATGATTGTGGTTGGCTCCATGATAGGCTCAGGAATATTCATCGTTTCAGCCGACGTTGCCCGTTATTTGGGAGGGGCTGGTTGGGTATTGTTGGTTTGGGTAGTTACAGGTATCGTAACCTTAATTGGGGCGTTAAGCTATGGCGAATTGGCTGGAATGATGCCAAAAGTGGGTGGGCAGTTTGTTTATTTAAAAGAATCTTACAACGATTTAATCGCATTTCTATTTGGTTGGTGTACTTTTTTGGTAATTCAAACTGGCACTATTGCAGCCGTTGCAGTTGGTTTTGCCCGCTATACTGGCGTATTAATTCCTTTTTTTAGTGAGGAGAACATTTTATTTGATTTAGGTTTTTTACAAATATCTGCCACACAACTTTTGGCTGTAGCAAGCATTATCGTACTCAGCATCATTAATTTACGAGGAGTAAAAGAGGCTAAATTTGTGCAAACGTTTTTGTCAATCATAAAAGCCATTGCCCTTTTTGGCTTAATTGTAATCGGCTTCGCAGTGGCTTGGAATTGGCAAACTTTAACTGGCAACTGGGCTACAGCTTGGAACTCCTACACCACCGAAAATATTGATGGTGAATTACTTGTAAATTCAATTACTGGTATTGGCCTACTTTCAGCATTTGGTTTGGCGATGGTTGGGCCATTGTTTTCAAGTTCAGCATGGAACAATATTACCTATACCGCTGCCGAAATAAAAAACCCTAAAAAAGACATTCCAATGAGTTTGCTTTATGGTACTTTGTTATGCAGTTCATTATATGTGCTTGCCAATGTGGCTTATCAAATGTTACTACCCGTTCAGGGTCTACCCAACGGAGCAGACGTAACTACTCGTGGAATTATGTTCGCTTCAAATGATAGGGTAGGTACAGCAGCCGCCGAGATGATTTTTGGCAATGTTGGCACTATTATCATGGCGATTTTCATTATGATATCCACTTTTGGCTGTAATAATGGCTTGATTCTTTCAGGTTCAAGAGTTTATTATGCAATGGCAAAGGAAAATTTGTTTTTCAAAAGGGCAGGGGAGCTTAACAAAAATGGTGTGCCAGGTATTTCAATAATTATGCAATCTATTTGGGCTTCATTGCTCTGTTTATCAGGTACTTATGGAAAACTTTTGGATTATACAGTATTCACAATTTTAATATTTTATTTCTTAACGATATTAGGTGTATTCATACTTCGCAAAAAGCAACCGAATGCTGAACGACCCTATAAAGCATTCGGCTTTCCTATAATTCCAGGACTATATTTGATTTTCGCCTTTGCCATGTGTATCAACTTACTCATCAACAAAACCTCAACAAGCTTGGCCGGATTAGTAATAGTAGCATTGGGTTTTGTAGTTTATTTCTTTTGGAAGAAGAAATAATTGAAAAGTGAATTTTTAGATAGCCGATAGGTTTACAACCACTTGTGCAAGTTTGCAACTTGTACCTAAAACCATAGCAGTTTGTAACTGCAATCAAGAAATAGGAAAATTTAATTAAAGCAAATAAATCAGTTGCAAACTGAAAGCAAAGAGAGTCCAAGTCGCAGACTTGAACTAGATAAGATTTTGGGCAAGAATAAGTTTTGTGGTTTATTTCTTTTGTAAGAAGAAATAATTGAAAAGTGAATTTTTAGATAGCAGATAGGTTTACTCAATAAATTTAATCCACAAATTTTTAATTAGTGCCAAAATATTAGCATCTTTATATTAAATAGAGTTACTCCATTCTCTAATTGACAAACTAACTCGCAATAAAACTATCGTGGATACTATTATAGGGGAAAGTTCTAGATCTTTAGTTTATTTGCTAAACGATCAACCTGAAAATAAACCAGTTGTATGCAAAATATGTAGTCATTTGAAGGGTTCTAAAACTGAACTTTTGAATGAATATGAGATTACTCGTTTATTAAATTTTGATAGTATTCGTAAACCGATAAATAAAGGCATATTTCAGAACAAGGAAGCTATATTTTATGAATACTTTAATGGTATTACCATTAAAGAGGCCGCTCTGAAAACAAAAATCTCACTCTCAGATTTTCTTAATTTTTCCATTAAAATAGTTCAAACACTCAATCATATTCATGCAGATGGGGTAATCCATCATCGCATTAACAGCCATAATATTTTACTCAATAAAACTGAAGGTTCAATACAAATTATTGATTTCAGTTTAGCAACAAAAAAGTCAAATAGCAAAGCACCAATTTTTGTAGAATGGGGCACTGAGCTTTCTTATATGGCTCCAGAACAATCTGGCCATTTGAATAAAACTACTGACAACAGAACAGACTTATATTCGTTGGGAGTAGTGCTTTATGAACTTTGGACTGGTAAAACGCCATTTTTATACCACACTATTGCCGAAATGATTCACGATCATATAGTGAAAGTGCCACCACCTGTAACAGAAGCTAGGAACGATACACCAATTGTTTTAGCACAAATAATTGAAAAACTTTTAAATAAAAGCCCAGATGCCCGCTACCAAACTGCTCTTGGGTTAGAATATGATTTGTTGCAATGCCAGCAATTACTCAATAAAAACAATAATATTGAGATCTTTAAATTAGGCCAAAAAGATTACCCTGATCAAATACACCTTTCCAGTAATTTCTATGGCAGAGTCGAAGAATTTAATACCCTAAAGGATCGTTTCAAAAACATCAAAAACAATGGCAATGAATTAATTATTATCTCAGGATCTGCGGGTGTGGGCAAGTCTTCGTTAGTTCACCAATTCAATATTTTTGTTGAAGAAAACGATGGCGTATTTATTTCTGGCAAATTTGGCCAGCAAAATTTACAGCTGCCAAACAGAGCTATGGTACAGGCTTTCAACGGATTAGCTGCTTATATACTCTCATTGCCTGACAATAAATTAGAAGAATGGAAATCGCTCATTAAAAGTGCTGTCGATGATATTGGCCAATTATTAATTGAAATTGTACCAGAATTTAAATGGATAATAGGGCCTCAAAAATCCATTCCCTCATTGAGTGTCAATCAACTAGAGAGTAGGGTTAACTTCTTGTTTTTGAGGCTGATACAAACTATTTCTACTCCAGAGCATCCGCTGGTTTTGTTTATTGATGAAATTCAAAATGCCGATCCATCTTCATGGCGTTCTTTCCACGCATTGCTATCAGGTAATGAAATTAATAATTTCATGTTTATTGGCTCATTCAGATCAACCGATACTGAAGCCACTCAATTCCATAATCAGAATTTGACCCATTTGTTAAAAGAAAAGCCTAAAAATCTAGTTATCACCTTAAAAAACTTAGAAAAAACGGACATTCTGGCCTTAATTAATAATTCTTTTTTAACAGATAATCCCGAAGAACTCAGTACAATTGTGTATAATAAAACGATGGGGAATCCTTTTTTTATACGCAAATTTATAGATACTATTGAACAAAAAAAGATATTGAGGTTTGTTTCGGAAACTCAGAAATGGGTTTGGGATGCGCATAGTTTTGGCGATATACAAATTGCTGATAATGTGATATCCTATATGAGCGAAAAGGTAAAAAAATTACCGCCAAATGTATTGAAAACCCTAATGGTGGCTTCATGTCTCGGTAATCCCACTAAAACAAAAATGCTTTTTGCTTTAGTAAATATGCCAAAGGAGCAAATAGAGAGGGATTTAGACTACTATGTGTCAGAAAATCTTTTGGAAAAAGAAACTTATGATGAGTATCGGTTTGTACACGATCGGATTCAACAAACTTCAAATGAACTGATATCAGAAGGAGAAAAAAGTTTGATCCATTATAAGATTGCGGGCCTGCTTTTAGGAGAGCAAAACTATGTGGAAGATGCTAAACAGATGTTTTTGATTGCCAGCAATTATAATTTAGGTGCTCAAAATATTAAGCCAGATGAACGAATCGCCGTAGCTGAAATAAACTATAAAGTGGGCATTGAAGCCAAAAAAATGGCTTCTTTTGAACTTGCATTTAGCTATTTGAAATCAGCCTTATTGTTGATGAATATGGCCGACTGGGATGAAAACTATAATTTGATGATGAACTTACACAATGATGCTGCAGAATGTGGTATGATTGTGGGAGAGTCAGGAGTCGCAAATGAGTTACTAGAGACTTCTTTAAAACGTGCCAAAAATTTTGAAGACAAGAATAAAGCACATGAAATCAGATTGGTTCATCTGAGTGAAACACACCAGTTTCCTGAAACAGTAGCTCTTTTATTGGAAATATTAGATGAAATTGGTTACGGCATTAAGCGAAATCCCAGTAAACTAGCTATTCTTACAGAATTTGCAAAGGTTAAATTATTTCTTTTAGGTAAAAATATCGATGATATTCCAAATTTGCCTGAAATGCACCACGAAAAGGCAAAGGCATTTATTAGACTCACTACGGTGGCCACAGTAAGTATTTTTGGCACAGCTCCCGATATTTTACCTATTATTTATTTCAGGCAGGTGTATTTGAGTTTGCGATATGGCAATTCTGAGTTTTCAGCATTCTCCTATTGTGGTTTCGGTTTTGCAATTACAGTGGCGATGGGTGACGTTATCAATGGGTATGATTTTGCGAAAATGTCGCTCAAGCTATTGGAAAAGAACAATTCACCTATGATTAAAGCCAAAGTAATGGTGGCTTATTATGGTTTTTTAGCTTATTGGAAAGACTCCCTCTTTGAAGTGATTACCCCACTTAGAGAGGCTTACTATATTGGACGCCAAACTGGTGACTTGTTGTACGCTTCCTTTGCGGCTTCGTTTTATAATCATATGCGCATGTTTACAGGCGACAAATTGGGTGAGGTTTTCGAATCTATGACTGAAGATTGCGTTACTATCAAAAGTTTAAAGCAGGATTTGGTCTACCTCATTTCAGAAAGTCAACGCCAATACGTAATTGGTTTGTTACAGAAAACCGAGGAGCCTTGGGTACTTAAAAGTGAGGACTTTGACGAGGAAGCTTGTATGATGCAGCTCAATAAATTAGGTGATATTGCAAGTACTTTTAACTTGTATTTCTATAAATTAGGTTTAGCAGCTTATTTCAATGAATATGAACTTGGTCATGATTACGATGCCAAAGCCCAAAAATATGAAGATGAAACAACACTAAGACAAATATTTTACCCTACGTATTTGTTGTTGTCGGCATTAAATAGTTTGAAAATTGATAGAAAAATTGAAGAGGATGAAGGCAATAAAATCAAAAAAGAAGTTACCAAAAAACTAAACTTATTAAAATCTTTTTCAAAATATGCCCCACAAAATTATGAAAATAAGGTTTGTATTTTAGAGGCTTTAATTCTTGAAAAGAATGGCAAAATAGTGGAGGCCGCTCAAAAATTTCAAAAAGGAATTGACTTTTCAAATGAAGCTGGTTTTGTGAATGAAGAAGCTCTTGCTAGAGAGCACTTTGCGTATTTTTTGTTTAAAACAAGCCAGAAAGAATTTGCTGAATTGATGCTTCAAAAAGCTTTTGAGTGTTATCGAAAATGGGGTGCAGAAAACAAATGTATTCAGTTAAGTAATAATTTCCCATTGATCATTGGCTCGTTTTCTAATTCTGAAAGTAATAATACTATTGCGGGCTTTCAAAATATTTATGACCTAAATACCATTATTAAATCGAATCAAGTGCTTTCCTCCGAGAATAGTTTGGATGGTCTTTTACATAAAATGGTGGAACTTGTAATATCCAATGCAAGTTCGAGTAAGGTGGTGATTATTATGAAATCGAAAAGTAATGAGTTATTACCCTATGCAATAGGCACTAATGAATCTATCAATATTCTTTCAGAGGATAGATTAAACATCAACCAAAATCAATATCCGCATTCTATTATTCAATATGTTATGCGTTCAAAAGACGAATTTGTAAGCCCAAATCTTGCTTTTGATCGGCGTTATAACTTCGATAATTATATCAAAACAAACTTGCCAGTTTCGGTTTGCTGTATTCCAATCGTGGCCAAAGGTGATTTTTTAGGAGCAATTTATTTTGAAAATGACCTTACTGAATATGCTTACGACCAAAAAAGAGTTGAATTTTTTAAAACTATTGCTGGCCAGCTAGCTATTTCGTTAGAAAATGTAATTTTATATAATGAAATGGACCAAAAAGTAAAAGACAGAACATGGGAGCTTGGGGAGAAAAACTCTGAATTAACAAAAGAAAAGAAAAAATCAGATGATTTACTTCTAAACATTTTACCTGAAGAAACCGCTGAGGAACTAAAAAATTATGGAAAAACTGTGGCCAGACGTTATGACAAGGCAACAATTTTATTTTCTGACATTAAAAATTTCACTAAAATATCTGAAATACTTAGTCCAGAAGAATTGGTATCAGAGTTGGATGTTTGTTTTAAAAAATTTGACGAACTAACCATCCAAAACGGTTTGGAAAAAATAAAAACTATTGGCGATGCTTATATGGCAGTCGGGGGCTGCCCAGGTAATAATAAGGCTACAGTATATGACGTAGTAAATACAGCTATTCAAATGCAGGAGTTCATGAAATTACGTTGCGATGAAAGGAAAAAAGAAGGTAAGCCGTATTTTGAGATGAGACTAGGCATCAATACTGGTCCTGTAGTATCTGGCGTTGTGGGTACCAAGAAATTCCAGTTTGACATTTGGGGCGATGCTGTAAACGTAGCCGCAAGAATGGAACAACATTCTGAAGTAGGTAGAGTGAACCTATCAGAGGCAACCTACAATCTGGTCAAAGATCAATATAAATGCTTCAATAGGGGCAAAGTGCTTGCCAAAAGTTTGGGCGAAACTACCATGTACTTTGTTGAGGAAAAGATTTGATTAATCTTTTTTTTCAATTTTCGCTATTTTTTCCAACATTCAATTTCTGATTTTAATTGGTAGCGAAGCCAATTTCCCATTTTTTTTACAATAATTTTTTACCGCTTATTAGCTACATTGGCAATACCCCATACAAAATCAGCATTCATTCCATGTTTTTTAGTGATAGGATCTTTTTTTAAAAATCTCGCTTGACTATGACATTTCATACAGCTGGAATTGGCCTGAAAAAAGGTCTCCATCACTGGATTGGCTAATAAGCTTGGCTGGTAATCGTCCCCATTTGTAAAGAGAGTTTCTTTAAAAGGCCATTGGGTACCGAGCAACCTATAATATTGCCAAACTGATTTTGAGTCATATTTTTTTATCAAATCAAGGTATTTTTTGTTGAATTTGTCAGGGTTTTTCTGAGCTGGCAATATTG
The DNA here is from genome assembly GCA_040385875.1 of Bacteroidota bacterium. Lineage (GTDB taxonomy): Bacteria > Bacteroidota > Bacteroidia > Cytophagales > Spirosomataceae > JANMZR01. Next base: position 50,265 of record JAZKGO010000155.1, on the reverse strand, counting down.
ATACTACTTGAGTAGGAATCTTTTCTGTATTACTTGTATCTGGTAATTTATTAAAGGTCGATTTATCCAAATTTTTTGTATTGAAATAATTATACTTGACACCTGGTTCAAGCTGAACACTGCCATCAGGATTCATTTGAGGAGCATTATCCACGTGGGCAAAGCTACTCCATACCCATTGCGTAGCTTCCGCAACTTTGTGCATGATATGCATGCCAACAAGCCCCAAAACTATTTCTTCTTTGCCTTTATATTTTACTTTGGTGATGAAAAATTTAGATTTGTCATCATTGGCGGCAATCTCCTTCCAAGCGGTTTTTACTATGATAGCACCAGGATTGATGATGAAGTTTAAAGTTTGATTACCAACTATTTTTGTTGAATCTTTAAAATTACCAACAGGCAAATAGGCTCTTTTAAATGTTTTCTCAATATTTAAAGGTTTGCCATTTTCAGTTACTTTCAATCCTTCTGTAATAGATGGCAGTTTTTTAGCAAATTCCTGCTGGCCTGCTTTGTTATATAGTTTCCCTTTTTTTACGTAGTCATAGGCTTGTTTATTGTAAAAAACCTCATAATAGGTATAATTTTTATTTTGGTCGATAAGGTGCTCATTTTCAGGGTTTTCGTTATCAAATTTTTTCAATTTTGCAATTAATCTCATGCCATGATCTACAGTAGCTTCATTTTTTGAATCTAAAAATTTATAATTCCAAGGCTTAGGTTCTAGGTTGTTTTCACGATAAATTGAAGTGGAAGGCATCCAATGTTCAAGTACTGTAAATCGTTCATTATCACCAAAATGAGCGGCAGTGTCAGGGTTTCCATCGGCATCGGCGGGCCAGTTTAAGCCAATGAAAGTTCGCCAAGAAAAGTCATCCGAAGCATCCTGCAAAAAGGCAACTAAAGAATCCCGATTTCTAAAACCTGGTATCGTAGTGGCCAATGGCAATCCCAAGCTAAAGGGTAATTTGGCATACTCAGTTAAAGAATTATTTTCAATATTACTGGTTAGGGACTCCGTTTTATTGTTCGATTTGCATGAATAATAAATGGAAGCTATGATGCCAATCGCAATAGCTGTTTTGAAAATAGGAGTAGATATGTTCATGCCAATCTTTGGTTTAAAGGTTTAGTTTCAATAATTTTATGGGCTATTTTGCTTTCAGCATAGCCAATATAAGCTTTTGCATCCGCACCAATTGAGGGCTTATACGAAATTTTGAAATGTGAAAAAAAATGCTGAAAATCACCATCTTCATCAATACTCATAGAGGTCAAATGCGTCGTCAAATTTATATAATTATCTAGAGTACAAAGCTTTTCTTTAAATAGCAATTGTAAAAAAAGGATAGCTTGTTTTATAGTGTCAAAATAGCATTCCAAGCCAATATTTTCTTTTACTTTTTCAAGAATATCAATATCTAGATCAGTATGTTTTGTATTCTGTAAGCAAATATTAATGAGCTTAACTAGCTGATTATCAGTTATATATTTATATTCTATTCTATTGAGTAAAGGGAGGAAATCTTCTCGATCTATTTTTTGAATAAATAATCTCAAACTTTCATTATTTCGGGCATTCATCATACCAATTTGTGAAATGAATGATTGATTTCTGAGCTTGCTATAAATTTCAAGCAAAAGTTTTAAGGTAGTGGCTGCCACCTGTTTATTGTATAATAGTTTGAAAGTTTGCTCAGTAGCCAGTAAAATTTCAAGCTTATTTGTATTGGTTTTAGGGCCCAAAAAAAAGTTTAATTTTGGTTGAGTCGTTGCTAAATCCCCATGATCAATTTCAATCCAAATATTACATATTGTTTGTGCGGTACCCTTATTAGCAAACATCCAATTGGCAAAACATTGTAAACCCTCGGCAGTTTCTTTGTCAAATTTTTTTATGAAAATTTCATTTGAAATTACCTCGTAAAAAACTTTAAAGTTATGGATGCATAGTAAGAAATCAGCCTTGTTTTCATCGTTTGAAAGTTGAATTTCATAGCCGAAAAATGAACTAAATTGCCTGGGAATATTTGCTGAAAATTGATAAATATTTTGAAAGGAGGGCTTGGAAATCAGTTTTAGAAATTTTGAATCAAAGTTTTCTAATAGGATGGAGCCAATAGAGGTATGTTTGACTTTTTCTTTTATCTCATCCATCATGAGAATTGGATTGTTGAAATTGATCTTATTTATTTCTATTGAAATGCACTCTTATTGTAACAGTAGCTAGATAAAAGATTAATTATTCCGATTCTTTTTAGAATAATTAATCTTTTGAATTTAGAATATATGATTTAG
>JAZKGO010000155.1:42209-47864 GCA_040385875.1 Bacteroidota bacterium | reverse complement strand
TATTCCGATTCTTTTTAGAATAATTAATCTTTTGAATTTAGAATATATGATTTAGGTAGCCTCTATAAACTCTCATAATTTTCTTAAAACCTCATTCCTGTTTCTCCAAATGGAGAAATGATAATTGGAATTCGAGTTTACAGAAGTTTCCTTTAGTTTTTATTCCAAAAAGCTTCGTTTTCATCATCGGTTTTATTCCAGTAGGCCGACTCCGTGTCATGTGCATGAGTACTCAAGTAATGCGAATAAATTTCATTGATGCTTTTAATAGCAGCATCCGAAAGATTTGAGGTCGGAGGCTCATCAAACTTTGCAATGTCCAATGCCTCTTTGATGGTTACATTTAAAACTGCAGCAGAATAGTGATTTTTCAATGTGGCAGGTAGTACGTCGCCAATTGTAAGGTGTGAGTTTCTCATTTGAGTGTTAGTTTATTTGTCTGTAAGCAAATTTAAACTATTTGAATTAAAAAAAACTTAATAATTTCTAGTTTTTATTGAGTGGTAAATCATTAAGTTTTTCTCTTTTTTTTCTTAGCCGACGGAAATAATACATTGTTCAAAATCAGACGATAGCCAGGGGAGTTGGGATGCAAATTCAAATCGGTTGGTGTGCGATGGAAACCTCTACGCCCTTCTGGATCATGGCCTCCATAGAAGGCGAATTGTCCACGACCTACTTCACCATAAATATACCTGTCTGAGCTTTTACTGGTGCCCATTACTAATACACTGGATTTTACAGTTGTTTTATTGAAAGCGGTAGTTTGTCCCATAAATTCCCGAATCTGATACTCGTGATTTTGGGTTAATAGTGCGGGAATAACGTCCCATTTGGCTGAAAAATTAAACAAATTAAAATAGGTATCGGCTTCTTCTTCACCCCAGCCACCCCCACCAAAGCCTTGATTCATACCAGAATTGATATTAGAAAAGGATCGCATGCCCCTGCCACCACCATCGCCATTTTCCAAAATAAAGCTTTCAAAGGCAATGGTTTTTTCAAAATTAAGTTTTTGTTGAGCATCTGGTTCCGCCTCATCACCATCGTATTCACTTGGCACAATATCTAGTCCTTCAGCCGCCAAAGCAACGTCTATGGATTCAGCACCTGAGCACATCGCAAACAAATAGCCGCCCCCTGCACAAAAACCTTTGATAGATTTAGCCACTTCTAGTTTTAATTTTGATACCTTATTGAAACCAAATTTTTTGGCAATATTTTCCTGAATTTGTACATCGTTATAAGTCATTCTTCGTCGGTCTTTTCCATATTGTCCGGTAAAGTCTTCATGATGTAAATGTAGCCAATCGTATAAATTTAGATCGCCACGCATGATTTCCTCATCGTATACTAATTCAAAAGGTATCTCCGCATATTTCAAAACCAAAAGCACTGCATCAGTATCTTCATAACTAGCTTGGCTTACTTTTATGGGGGAATATACCGCTATTTTGGCAGCTTTTTGGAGCTTGACTGCCTCCATATTTTTGTCAGGGTCGGCAATGAATTGTAGGATTTCAATGGATTTTGCATCAGAAATGATATCATAACTCACCCCTCTTATCCTGCATTCATTTTCAAATTGTGAAGAATAATCTATTAAAAAGCTTCCTCCTTGATAGTTAACGAGCCAAGTGAGTTCTTTGTCAGCTTTTAAGTGCCAATAGGCTATGCCATAGGCTTTTAAGTGGTTAGCCTGGCGACTATCCATTGGTATAAATATTGAATTAGCAAATGATTTTGCAAAACCAAATAATAAGAAAATTAAAAGCACCCAATTTTTCATAAGCCTATTTTTAATTTTTTATTAAATTAAGATTTTATTTATTGTAAATGCAAATAATTATCTATAAAATATTGATTTACAGTAGCTTGTATGCCTTATAAACTGGTATTGATATTGCATATAACGGTTATCAGCCCAAAAATAATATCAATAAAACGGTAATAATGGCAGGAATGCCTTGTTTAATGAAAATCGATTTTCCGGCCGTATAACCACCATATATACCGGCAATAGAAACGCACAAGGCAAAAAACAAGGCTATGTTCTTCGACCACTCATAATCTGAAATAAATAATGACCAAATTAATCCTGCTGCCAAAAAACCATTATAAAGGCCTTGATTGGCTGCTAAGGCTTTCGTGGGTTCAAATAAACTTTTATCAAGCGAGCGAAAAACACCACGTGCTTTGGTAGTCCAAGCAAACATTTCAAGCCAAAGAATATAAATATGTTCAATGGCTACAAGGGTAATGAAAATTTTGGTAATGATATGCATTTTTAAGTTTGTTTATGTTTATTGTGATTTTTATTTAGCAAATCTATCATTCATTTTAACAAGATTATTCAATTATCCTTAAATAATTTTGCCCAAACAATTATAAAATTATTTAATTCTCTATTATATTTAATAATAATTTGATTAGTAGGTATTTAGTCTCTTTTTTGTTAATAATTCTCAATAATTAGAATGATGAAAAGATTAGTAATTCTATTGATAATTTTTACTTTTTTTCAAACTCTTAGAGCCGAATGTCAACTCGATGCCAATCTATTTACATGGCTCAAAGGCAGTAACGTGGGTAATCAAACTGGATTTTATGGTGCACCAAATAACCCAATTAATACCCCTGGTTCTAGGGATGAGTCAGTGAGTTGGACTTTAAATAACAAATTGTATTTATTTGGAGGATATGGTAACGATGGTGCTGGCAATGATGGTAATTTAAATGACCTCTGGGTCTATGATATTGCAACCAATAATTGGACTTGGCTGAAGGGATCTTCGATTAGAAATCAGAGTGGAGATTATGGTGTTCAGGGAGTTCCTAATGCCATTAATAATCCAGGATCAAGAGTTGGGTCAGTTTCATGGACGGTCAATAATAAATTGTATCTTTTTGGTGGTTCAGGTTATGGTACAAATGTTAATGCTGGTAATGGTAGCTTAAATGATTTATGGGAATTTGACATTGCAACCAATAATTGGATGTGGCTAAAAGGAAATAGTGGAATAAATTCTATCGGAATATATGGGAGTAAAGGCTTAAGTTCTTCCAATAATCGGCCAGGAGCCCGTTTTTACTCTAATTCTATGCTATATAGTGGTGATTTATATTTGTTTGGTGGTATTGGTTATGCTGAATTAACCACAAGAGGATTATTGAATGACCTTTGGATTTATAATATAGCTACAAATAATTGGACCTGGATGAGCGGTGATAAATTGATTAGTCAACATGGAGTTTATGGTTCAATAGGAATCGCCTCAGCGGCAAATAAACCTGGAGCAAGAAGGAGTGCATCCGTTTGGCAAAATAGTGCTAATTTGTATTTATTTGGCGGTGAGGGTTATGCCACAGATTCAAATTTAGCGGAAAGATTGAATGATCTATGGGAATATAACCCATTAACAAATGAATGGAAATGGTTGAAAGGAGATAATTTTATTTATAGTAATTCTGTATTTGGTGTTCAAGGAATACCTAAGACCAATAACAAGCCAGGCGGGAGAATAAAGTCAATATCATGGACTTATAATGGAAAATTATATTTGTTTGGTGGAGCTATAGAATTTAATATGATTAATGAACTATGGGTTTACAATCCCAATACTAATAATTGGACATGGCTCAAAGGGGCCAATACTATTAATCAGGTTGGGAATTATGGAGTTAAAGGAGTGTCCACTAATACGAATATACCAGGAGCAAGGCGAAGTTCTGTAACTTGGCAATTGGATAATAAATTGTATTTGTTTGGAGGGTTCGGATACGATATAGCAAGCACCAATTACTTAAACGACCTCTGGTATTTTGAAGCTACATGCGTTTATGGTGATTTTTATAGCCTAAAATCAGGGAACTGGAATGACCCAACAGTATGGTCTTGTGGGAGAATACCCCAAAGCTTTGATAGTGTAACTATTAAAAATCATATTATAACCGTTAATGGCAATTATAGTGCATATGAGCTTATTTTGGAAGGTGGCCAAATAATAGTACCTTCAGGTTTCAACCTAACTTTGGTAGTTCCTCAATAGTTCAATTTTATTAACAAATACTCTATTTTTAGTTTTTTACCTTCGCAGTCCCAAAAGTAATCAACACCACCGCCAGCACAATAAAAGCAGCAGAAATGAGAATGTTAAAGCTCAGTTTTTCGTCCAAAAATAACCAGCCCAAATACAAAGCAACCAAAGGATTTACATAAGAATAGGTAGAAACAAGCGTAGGAGAGGCCCTTTTGGAAACCCAACTGAATACTAAAAAGCCTATAATTGAGCCGCCAATCAATAAATACGAGAATGCCCAAATGGCTTTTGAGCTAATGTTAGAAGGCTGAAAATCAGCCCATTCATTCAAGAAAAGACTCAAAATTAAAGAAGCTAATCCACCAAAAATCATTTGAATGGATGAAACCTTGGCGGTAGAATAGGGTAATGGATTTTTTACCGAATACATAACCCCGCAACCCCATGAAATCGAAGCCGCCATTAAAAGCGACACACCTGCAGTGAAATATTGCTCAAAACCTTTGATGGAAAGTTGTTCCTGATTGACCAAAAAAAACAGTCCAATAAAACCTAAAATTAAGCCACTAATGGTGAGATTATTGGGTTTTGTGCCTAAAATGAGCTGAATAATTACGATCCAAGCAGGTACCAAAGCAGGAAACAATGACATATAACCCGATGGCACCCATGAAGCGGCGATGGTAAGTAGTCCGTTGCCAAGGCAAAGCATCAAAAAGCCAGCAATTGCCATTTTTAGATAGTGGTTGAAAGGGATTTTTTCTGATTTTTCAGTAAAAAATACCCAACAAAAGATCAATAAGCCAGCCAAGAAATTCCTAAAGCCTGATGCAATTACAGGTGGGCAGCTTTCTACTACATAATGAATGGCCAAATAAGTAGAGCCCCAAGCGACATATAAAATCAATAATGAACCAACAACTTTAATATCTAATCTTTTTTCTAATGGCATAAATTTTATAATTTTCCAAAACTGCCAAATTATCCTTAATATTCCAAAATAAGTTGATGGTTAATCTAAAATTTTCTAATTTTATTAAAAAGCTAAAACACTTTATCAATGAAATGCCCAACTACAATTTTCCTTATAAAATGGGATACTTATTTTTGGACATTTCATGAGGCATTTAAAAATAAAAGTACATTCTCATGAAAAAAAAAATACTCATTCTAATCTTATTTTGCAATTCAATATTTGCACAAAACCCAGTCACAATTACCGAAAAAACTAAAAACTTTACAAAAAAAGAAGGCCTTTTTAATTTCTATATCGACGAACAAAATGCTCGTATCTATTTGGAAATTAAGGACTTAAAGAAGGAGTTTTTGTATGTGAATTCACTGCCTGCGGGCTTGGGTTCAAATGATATAGGTTTGGATCGTGGACAATTAGGAAATGAGAGAATTGTATTTTTTGAAAAAGTGGGCAAAAAAATACTTTTAACGCAACCCAATTACAAATACAGAGCCATATCAAACGATCCCAATGAAAAGCGTGCAGTAAAAGATTCATTTGCCGCTTCTATACTTTGGGGTTTTCCTTTGGAGGCAGAAGAAAACGGTAGTTATTTAGTGGAAATTACTGACTTTCTTTTGAGAGATTCACATGAAATTG
>JAZKGO010000155.1:34206-42109 GCA_040385875.1 Bacteroidota bacterium | reverse complement strand
GGTAGTTATTTAGTGGAAATTACTGACTTTCTTTTGAGAGATTCACATGAAATTGTCAATATTTTGAAAAATGATAAACAAGGAACTTATCAATTAAATCCCTCACGATCAGCACTTTATTTTGATAGAACAAAGAATTTCCCCTTAAATTCAGAATTTGAAGCTACTTTAACATTTACAGGCGGCTTGGATGCGGGCAACTTTGTACAGACAGTTGCACCGTCGGCAGAAGCATTAACTGTTCGCACGCATCATTCCTTTGTGCAATTACCTGATAATGAGTATGTAAAGCGGCCTTTCGACCCTCGGTCATCATTTTATGGAGTTTCTTATTATGATTTTGCAACCCCCGTTTCGGAGCCAATTGAAAAGTATTTTATCGCTCGCCATCGTCTAAAAAAGAAAAATCCTTCATCTGCTATTTCTGAAGCTGTGAAACCGATTGTTTATTATTTGGATAATGGCACGCCTGAGCCAATTCGCTCAGCACTTTTGGATGGGGCTCGCTGGTGGAATCAGGCTTTTGAGGCTGCTGGCTATCGTGATGCATTTCAAGTTAAAGTACTGCCAGACGACGCTGATCCTATGGATTGCCGTTATAATGTGATCAATTGGGTGCATAGAAGTACCCGTGGCTGGTCATATGGTAGTTCCGTGATTGACCCTCGCACGGGCGAAATCATAAAAGGACATGTAACTTTGGGATCATTGAGGGTTCGTCAGGATTATTTGATTGCGACTGGCCTGCTTTCACCCTATCAAAACGGCGAACCTGCCGATGATAAAATGATGAAAATGGCATTGCAACGGCTTCGACAATTGGCGGCTCATGAGGTTGGTCATACACTTGGAATCATGCATAATTATTCGGCTAGTATCAATAATAAGGCCTCTGTGATGGATTATCCGCATCCTCAAATTAAATTAAATGCCAATAATGAAATTGATTTGTCGGATGCCTACACCAACGAAATTGGCGATTGGGACAAAGTGGCAATTGCTTATGGTTATCAAGATTTTCCACAAAATACAGATGAAAAAGCAGCTTTGAATTTGATTTTGAAAAATGGAATTGATAGGGATTTGTTGTTTCTGACAGATCAAGATGCTCGCCCCGAAGGTTCGGTTTCTGCAACGGCTCACCTTTGGGATAATGGCACTGACCCTGTTTCTGAATTGAATAGTATGTTGAAAATCAGGGAGGTAGCTTTGAATGATTTTTCTTTGAATTCACTAAAACCTAATTTTCCAATGGCATTTTTAGAGGATGTTTTAGTGCCAATTTATAATTTACCTCGCTATCAAGTGGAGGCTGCTTGTAAAATAATTGGGGCACAAAATTATACTTATGCCTTGAAAAATGACGGACAAATCCCCGTTTCAATTGTGCCCAAAACGGTTCAGATTTTGGCATTGAATAGCATTTTAGAAAGCATTTCTCCCTCCAAATTAGCTATTTCTGACAAAATTTTGGCTTTAATTCCTCCTAGACCAGCGGGTTACACTCGTTCACGGGAATTGTTTAATAAGCGTACAGGTCTAAGTTTTGACCCACTTTCTGCGGCAGAATCTGCGGCTTCATTGCCAATTAATTTGCTTTTTAATGTAGAACGTGCAAACCGTTTGGCCATAAATGGATCAGGAAATGCGGGTTTAGGTCTTTCGGAAATGTTGAAAAATATTTATGATAAAGTGTTCACCAACAGTCGTCAATCAGGTAGAATTGCTGGTTTTGAAGAATTAATACAAATGCAAAATGAGCAATTAATCATGGGGCATTTGTTAGCATTAAGTACCAATGAAAATGCATCTTATCAAACCAAAGCCATTTCAAAATTTACTATTTCAATTTGGCAAAAAGCATTTGAAAAACTAAAACTAACCGCCAAAACAGAAAATCAAATTGCACATTTAAGCTATTTAATTGAGCAAATTAAAAATCCAGATTCAATTAAAAAGACTGTTCCAAAAGCAATGGCTCCAGGTGCACCGATTGGTTGTGAAGATGAGTTTTGAAAATAGACAAATAAGCAATAGGCAATGAGGCAAATAGGAAAAAGTAATGCCTAAGCCAAAATAGTCTTATAGATGAAACTTTCTAACTCTTAAACTTTCAAACCATTTCTTGTTAATGTACAAAATATCAATAGACACTGGCGGTACTTTTACGGATTGTATTTGTGAGAAAGATGGAGAAATTAGTCGCTTAAAATTATTGAGTAAATCAGTTTTAAGATCGGAAATTGTAGAAATTTTATCCGAAAATTCAATAAGAATTAAAGATAATTGGGGTTTTGAAAAGGATTTTTTTGAAGGTTTTTTCTTCAAAATTTTGGGTGAAAATCAAATTAAATTTCGAGTAAAATCTTTCAAACCAAAGGAAAAAATTTTAGAATTTGATTTGCCAATTTTTCAAGAAAAATCTGTTTCCGAACGTTCATTCGAGCTATTTACAGAAGAAGAAGTGCCTGTATTTGCAATAAGATTATTAACACAAACTCCTTTAAATCAATCATTTCCATCATTAGAATTAAAATTAGGATCAACAAAAGGCACAAATGCCTTGTTGGAAGCCAAAGGGGCAAAAGTTCTGTTTTTAGTGACTAAAGGATTTAGAGATTTATTGAAAATTGGCAACCAAGCTAGGCCTGATATTTTTGTATTAAATGTTATAAAATCTATTCCATTACACACACATGTAATCGAAGTTGATGAGCAAATTGATTCAAGCGGTCGAACGCTCATTCCAATTAATTTGAAAAAAGTTTATTCTCAAATAGAATCTGCCAATATTTCATTTGATAGCATTGCAATTTGCTTTAAGAATTCTTATAAAAATGCAATTCATGAAATTGAACTTTCTAAATTTTTAGGAAAATATTCTAACAATATTTCTGTTTCCACAAATTTGAGCAGCCAAATAAAATTCGTTCCTCGGGCTGAAACTACGGTTGTGAATGCTTACTTATCGCCAATTATTGACAAATATATTCGCAATATTCAAAGCAAATTATTGAATAACTTTTTGGTGATGACCAGCGCTGGGACGCTCGTTACAAGTAACAATTTTCACCCTAAAGACAGCCTTCTTTCAGGGCCAGCTGGTGGTATTGTGGGTGCTGCTAGGGTTGCTAATCAATCAGGATTTACGCAAATAATTAGCTTTGATATGGGCGGCACAAGTACGGATGTAGCTCGATATGATGGTGATTTTGATTATAAATCTGAGATCACAATTCGCTCGGCAACGATATTTAGCCCCGCTTTATCAATTGAAACTGTGGCTGCTGGTGGAGGTTCTATTTGTAGTTTTGATGGCTTTAAACTAACTGTCGGACCACAAAGTGCAGGTTCTGAACCTGGCCCAGCTTGCTATGGTGCAGGCGGGCCACTCACTATTACGGATGTAAATCTGCTTTTAGGAAGGTTGGACACCACTTATTTCTCCATTCCAATTTATAAAAAATATGCAAAAGAAAAATTTGAAGTAATCATTCAATCAATTGAAAGTCAGGGAAATGCGAAAGTAAATAGAGAAGAAGTTCTTGAAAGTTTTTTACAAATTGCAAATGAAAAAATGACAGAAGCGATTCGTAAAATATCTGTTTCGAAAGGTTTTGACGCTGCTGAATATGGATTGGTTGCTTTTGGCGGAGCAGGTGGAATGCATGCCTGTGCAATCGCTAACTTATTGAGCATGAGTAAGATAATTATTCCGTCAGATGCAGGTTTGCTTTCAGCTTATGGAATTTCAAAATCGAAACTGCAAAAGATTGTAGAAAAACCCGTTTTGCAGGAATTTTCCAAACACAATATTTTAGAGCTACAAAAGTCTTTTGATAGTTTGACAAGTGTAGCTTTTGAGCAATTGGCAATTCTAACTGGTTCAAATGTAGGTGTTTATGTAAAAAAGAGGACTCTACAACTCAGAATAAAAGGACAAGATAATAGTTTGGACATTGATTTTGATGGAAAAATAGATTTTGATCGAGAATTTGAAACTTTTAAAGCTAATTATATAAAAGTTTATAGTTATTGGCAAGATAATTTATCTGTAGAAATAGCTTCAATTGTAGTGCAAGTAGCTGAAAATGAAATAGATAATTCTGGTCATATTATTTTCAAAGTTAATGGAAAAGTAGAATATTTCCCTGAACCAATTCACAAAAAACAAGCATTTATAAATAATCAATGGAGTGAAATTCCCGTTTATTCTCGTGAAATGTTAGCAATCGGAGCTACAATTACTGGTTTCGCCCTCTTAATTGACCCATTTGCCACAACCGTGATCGAACAAGGTTGGACTTTGACAATCGACGAAAATTTTACTGCTATAATTTCTAAAAACAGTGAGTTTGAGATAAAGAAAACTTATTCAGAACAGGCTGAATTAGAGCTTTTTACGAATAGATTTATGGCTGTTGCCGAGCAAATGGGTGTTATGTTACAACGCACTTCGCTTTCGGTAAATGTCAAAGAGCGACTTGATTTTTCATGTGCGCTGCTCGACTCTAAAGCCCGTTTGATTGCCAATGCTCCCCATATTCCTGTTCATTTGGGCAGTTTGGGTGTATGTGTACGTACTGTTTTGGCAAAAATAAAAATTGAAAAAGATGATGTAATTATCACCAATCATCCCAAATATGGAGGCTCTCATTTACCCGATGTTACTTTGATTTCTTCAGTTTATAGTGCTGATAATGAGTTGATTGGATATGTGGTAAGCCGTTGCCATCATTCCGAAATTGGTGGAATTCGACCTGCTTCAATGCCACCAAATGCAAAAAAATTGGAGGAAGAAGGTGTGGTTATTGAGCCTGTTTACTTGGTGAAAAATGGCATTTCTCAATTTGAAAATGTAAAATTGATTTTGCAAAACGCTAAATATTCGACCCGTTCCATTAATGAAAATATGGCGGATATTTCTGCGGCTTTGGCGGCAAATAATCGTGGAAAAGAAGCTTTGTTGCAAATGGTGAATAATTTTGGGCAAGTGAAAGTTGCTAGTTTTATGGAGAAACTTTTGGAGCATTCAAACAAAATGATGGTTGATAAATTCAAGGAATTTGGTGAGTCAAAATTTGAAGCAACCGAACTTTTGGATGACGGAACTGAATTAAAAGTAGAGATAAGTATTTCTGAATCAGGATTTTGCACTTTTGATTTTACCGGAACTTCGGCTGTGCATAAAGGGAATTTGAATGCGAATATTGCAATAGTAAGCTCGGTTGTAGTGTATGTTTTACGGCTTTTAATTCAAAAACCAATTCCATTGAATGAAGGATTGATGATGAATGTGACATTAATTGTTCCTGAAAATACCATTTTAAACCCAATTTTTGACGAAAATCCAGCTTTTGCCCCAGCCGTAGTGGGTGGGAATGTGGAAACCAGTCAAAGGCTGACTGATACTATTTTAAAGGCTTTTGAATTGGTAGCATGTTCGCAAGGCACTATGAATAACACCCTTTTTGGGAACGAAAAGTTTGGCTATTACGAAACCATTTGTGGTGGAACAGGTGCTGGAAACGGCTTTGATGGTGCTTCTGGCGTACATTCACATATGACTAATACTCGTATTACCGACCCAGAAATAATGGAATTGCGTTACCCAGTTAGATTGAATCGATTTGAAATACGTGAAAATTCTGGAGGAAATGGCAAATTCAATGGAGGAAATGGTATTGTCAGAGAAATCGAATTTTTAGCACCTGTTAAGCTTTCGGTTTTGAGTCAGCATCGAAAAGTTGCTCCTTTTGGGTTGTTGGGTGGTGAAGCTGGAAGCCTTGGAAATCAGTATATTATAAAAGAAAATGGGGGGGTAATTAGTCTTTCAGGCTATTCAGCGGCTGACTTGGAGGCTGGAGATCGATTTGTAATTGAAACACCTGGTGGCGGTGGTTGGGGTGAAAGTGTATAATTTTTAAGTGAAATTTTTGAAAATAAAAAAATCAATTGAAAACGAATCTAAAATATATAATTGCATTTTTAATTTTCTGCATAATAGCTTTTGCTGGATATAAATTCTTTTCAAAACAGAAAAATGCAACTTCTAATTTAATTCCCAATATTCAATTGCAATCAATTGAGGATAAGTTGGTTAGCTTAAGAACTGACTCAAATAAATTTCATTTTCTGATTTTTTTCGATAGTAAATGTGAGCATTGCCAAGCCGAGGCTACACTTTTACAAAAACATTTATCTGATTTTAAAAATGCTGAAATTACGTTTATTTCAATGGAAAAAATGCGGAACATTAAAATATTTGCCGCTGATTATCAGTTTAAAAATATCCCCAATATTACATTTTGCCAAATTGAACCTGAAGTATTATCAAAGGAATTTGGTAATATGGGATTCCCAACTATTTTTATCTACAATCCTCAAAATCAATTAGTTGATAAGCTTTCTGGGCAAGTTAAAATTGAAGATTTGGCTAAATATTTGAAGTGATTTCTTGATTTTTTTGTTATTCCATGTCACTTACTAAGTAACCCTTTTTGTTATTTCGAATCGCTACACAGTTGGCTGGTGAGAAATCTGAGGATTATTGTCAAACTACTTACTCCACTTGAACTTAGATTTCTCCTCAGTCCCGCAGAAAAAGTGGGACGAGTCGAAAGGACAAAAACAGGAGAAACTTCGCATCTATGTGAAGAAGCTTAACTTTTGTCATTTCAAGTTACCTTGGAGCTGCCCTTTATAGCTTTTTGCAGGTAGAAATCTGAAAATAGCAATTATTGAATTTTTCGAGTAAAGAACGCCGAAACAATTCCTAAAACAATCAAACTAGAAAGGGCGATTCGAAGATTTGAAAGCTCAGAAATAAAGCCAATAAATACTGGCCCAATCATAAAACCAAACATACCAATAGTGGTAATTGCGGCCAAAGCGGCTCCCGAGCTCATCGTTTTTGAATGACCAGCTTCACTATAAATCATTGGAACCATTGTGGAAAGTCCCAAGCCTGTAATGCCAAAACCAATTATTACATTAATAGGTGAAGTGTAGATTAATGCGATTGACATACCCGAAATCAATAATAACGAGTTGATCAGTAGTAGTTTAGTCAAGCTGGTCTTTCTCAAAAAACCATCACCAAAAAGTCTGCCGATTACCATTGCCACCGAAAATGCTGTAAAGGCAGCTGTCACAAAACCGTTAGGATTTGCCATCACTTTTTTGTAATATATTACCGACCAGTCGGCCATAGCACCTTCGCAAAGCATGGCACAAAGGCAAATTATGCCCAAAATTATTAGCGATTTATCTGGCCAGGCAAATAATGGACTGGGTTCAGCAGGTTTTTCATCGTGGCTTAAAAGAATTGGATAGGAAATACTTCCAACTAAAATTACCATTAATCCCACTAAACCTAAATGTATCGCTGGAGTTATTTCAAATTTAGCTAAAAAGCCACCCAATGCTGCTCCAATCATAAAGCCAACACTAAAAATGCCATGAAAAAAGCTCATAAATGATCGATTTTGGGCTTTTTCGACACCCACAGCTTGCACATTCATGGATATATTGAGTAAGTCGCCTCCGAAACCAAAGAAAAATAAGGTTATTGCTAAAAATAGGCCACTATTAGCCAGTCCTAGTAACGGCATAACCACCAAATAGAATAGGCTAGCTGTAAGTACCACATTTTTACTGCCAAATTTTTCGACCACTATAGCGGCAATTGGCAGCGCACATAAGCTTCCAATAGGCATGGCGAAAAGGACAGAGCCAAATTCCGCATCGTTTAAATGGAGTTTTTCCTTGATTTCTGGAATGCGTGAAGCCCAGCTAGAAAAACCCACTCCACAGGCAAAAAATAAGGCTTTGGTAGCGTATTCCGCTTTTTTGATGTCTATCATTTAGATGTTCGATTTTTGATTTTAGATGTTAGGGTTGT
>JAZKGO010000155.1:24651-34106 GCA_040385875.1 Bacteroidota bacterium | reverse complement strand
TTTTTGATGTCTATCATTTAGATGTTCGATTTTTGATTTTAGATGTTAGGGTTGTAGGCAATTTGTTATATTGAAATTTGGAAGTTGCAGTAAAACTGGCTGAAAGTGAAAACGCAATACTCACTACGCAATAAGAAAAAACTCATCTCTCATCACTCATCGCTTTTTTCTTTCTCATTTCTCCTACCAATAATTCCACTACTAACCCGTAACTTTTAATTCCTTCCTCTTGGTCATTAGATTTAAGAAAAATATCATAGAGATAAGAGGAAGTTTTTCTAATAAAAGGAATCTGGTAGGGCTTCCATTTTGCTTTTGCAAAGGCAAAATCCGCTAAAACATTGGTATCTATTTTAGATTTCATACCCAAATATAGCGTTGAATCTTGCCTGTAAATATTGCTCAATGTATAGCTAAGTGCCTCTGAATAAGCCGAATATCGAAATATTGGCTTTGGATTATGGGTACATGCCAAAAAGGAAATATAATTGGCTTCCTCTTCGGAGGCAAATCCCAACTGATGTGCCATTTCGTGGCAGATAGTGAAAGGTGCCTCAAAAGCAGAATTAATTGCATTGACATTGGCTTCA
The DNA here is from genome assembly GCA_040385875.1 of Bacteroidota bacterium. Classification (GTDB taxonomy): domain Bacteria; phylum Bacteroidota; class Bacteroidia; order Cytophagales; family Spirosomataceae; genus JANMZR01. Next base: position 33,516 of record JAZKGO010000155.1, on the reverse strand, counting down.
CCTGTAGGGAAACTGTAAATTCCCCCCGCACTCAAATACGACAATATTGTTTGATTAAAGCCTATTTTGATGGATGGTTTTTGATAGGTTAGCTCTGGGATTTCTCTTGAAATATTGTCATAACCAATTTTTGCTATTCCAAAATATTGCTTGATATTTGACGATCTTGCTTCCTCATTGGTTATTCTCGACCGACTTTCATTGGTTAGAATAATTAGATTTTCAGCAAGAGTTTTTATTTCCTCAAAATCAATATTTTCAATATTTAACTGATTAATGGTGGCAATTGGCTTGCGGTAATAGGCCAATCCCCAACTAAGCATATAGAAACCGTAAAGTATTGAGAGGGTGCAAATTGTATTTAAGAAAAAGTCTTTTAACTTGAGGTGCTTCCTTGTTAAATTAACTATATTTTTTATTATTTTGTAAAGGATGAATAACAAAAAGCAATACATCAAAATCAAGCCAATTGAGATTTCAAAAAAGCCAGTAATTATTCTGAGGAATAGGCTGAATTGATTGTATATCAGTTTGATATAAATATTTTCAACCCAATTTTGATTTTGTTTGAACCATGAAAACACAATGATTTGAATGGGCAGCAAAATAGCAATATAGAGCCTTGTACGTTGATAACCATTCTTCCAATAGTTCATGAATTACTTTATTTATTTACTGCTAAAGGAGGCTTTCTATAATAAATAGTTGGCCACATCTTTCCATGAATTCATTCTTAAATAGCCTTCAATCCCTAAATTATGAGGAGCATTAAATAGGAGAGGAGTTCCTGTAAACTTTGCAAGATTTTTCTCGTGATCATCAATCAAATAATCAGCCTTAATCATGTACTTATGGCCACAAAACACCGTATGTGCCCATCCAATATAAGGAAAGTATTTTTCAAGCCAGGTCAATTTCTCAGCCATAGAAAGAGGGAATTCTGTTGCAGCTGAAACAATGAATATCTCATATTTTTGGTGCAATTTTTCCACCACTTCTTGTGCATCAGGCATTAAAGGAATATCAGCAAAAAAGCCTTTTTCCCATAAAAAATTTCGAACGGGCTGATAATCCTCATTGAATTTAGCCATCATTTCAGTTGAGTTTACTGCTTCTTTCGTCCAGTTAGTACCTCTGCGCTCATTTACCTTATTCACTATATGTTCAAAAGTATCCGCCATCACATCGTCCATATCAATTAATAATCTCTTCATATTAGTTTATTTATATAAATTGGAATTAAGATTCTTCATAATTTTGGTCGATTTTGAGATAGCAAAGTCGAAAAATTTACCATAATTTAGTTAAAATTAGCTGATTTTGATGATTTTACCAAGCCTTGTGAATTAAAAATGCAAAGTTGCATGCAATTCAATTTGTTTGGAATAAAATTTAATGACTGATTTTAATCATATTTTTCTTTTTTTTTAAGAACTACTTTTGCCAGTAAATCAAACTATTAATTTATGGCTATTTTAATTTTCTTTCTTGCTCATTGGTATCTATCTCTTTTTTCGCAGACCTTTTTTTTGCATCGATATGCCGCTCACCAGATGTTTTTAATGTCTAAAAGATGGGAAAAGTTTTTCTATTGGTTTACCTTTATCACTCAGGGTTCTTCCTTTTTAAGTCCAAAGGCTTATGGAATTATGCATAGGCTTCATCATGCTTTTGCCGATACAGAGAAGGATCCCCATTCTCCTTCTTTTTCGAAAAATTTGTTCGATATGATGTGGAAAACTAAGAACTTTTACAATGATGTATTGCATGATAGGGCGGGAATTGAGCCTAAATTTTTAAAAGGAGTGCCTTTTTACAAAAAAGTAGAAATGTTGGGGGACAATTGGATTACGAGAGTCGCTTGGGGTACGTTTTATGTGCTTTTTTATCTATATTTTGCAACTGCCACTTGGCAATATTTTTTATTACCCATTCATTTTTTAATGGGCCCCGTACATGGTGTAATCATTAATTGGTTTGCACATAAATACGGATATGTCAATTTTAAAGTAAATGATACCGCTAAAAATCTATTACCTTTCGACTTTCTGATGATGGGTGAATCTTACCATAATAATCATCATAAATTGGGTGGCAGAGCCAATTTTGGAATTAAATGGCATGAGTTTGATCCGACTTATCCCATCATATTATTGCTTAATAAATTGAAGATTATTAAACTCAAATTGAACAACGATCTCAATTATATGTAGATTTGGTTTCATCAAATAAACTATTTTTTATGCCGACTGACATTCAAAACAAAGCTGATATTCAAGTACTTGTGGACAGATTTTATGAGAAAATCCGTTTAAATGAAGTTTTAGGTCCCATTTTTATCGATTTAGCCAAAGTGAATTGGGAAACACATTTGCCTAAGATGTATAATTTTTGGAATATGGTTTTGTTTGAAGAGCTTGGTTATGAAGGGCATCCATTGCGTCCTCATTTGGCAATTAATGCACAACAACCGTTAAGTCCTATGCATTTTGATACCTGGCTCAATCTTTTTGATGAAACTGTTGACGAAATTTTTGAGGGTGAAAAAGCGACAGAAATAAAGCTGAGAGCTAAAAATGTGGCGATGAGCTGGGCATATAAAATTGATTATATGAACAAGCTTGCCGCCAATTAAACCGTGATTTCAATTCTATTATGCTCAGGATCTAGCACCACTGATTCATAGTATCCGTCGCCGGTAGTGCGTGGTTCGCCAATTATTTTGTACCCTGCAGCTCTTAGTTCATCAGTTTTTGAATCTACCAATTCTTTAGAGCCCACTGAAATCGCAAAATGAATCAAGCCATAACTTTGGTTTGATTCATTATTTGCAGAATGTTGAATACCAGTCATTTGCATAATTTCTAGCCTAGGTCCTGCACCAAAACTTAAAAAATAAGATCTGAAATCTTTGGTTTTATTATGATAGATTTTGTTTGATTTTGCATCAAAATATTTTTCGTAGAAGGTCTTCAACTCTTCTATATTTCTGACCCAAATAGCCAAATGTTCAATTTTTATCATAGATATTTTTGCACATAATCACGAGTAGCAAGCAGGCCTTCAATGATTTTTTCTTCAGATTTTTCAAATTCCTTGTCCTCAAATTCTATCACAACTGGCCCTTGATAGCCATGATTTTTTAAGTTTTCAAAAAATAAAGCCCAATCAACCTCACCACGTCCAGATAATTTTGGAGTATGATACTCTAGCGGAGTGGCTAGTATACCCACTTTTTCAAGTTTTTCTCGATGTAATTTTGCGTCTTTCAAATGCACGTGGAATAGCTTTTTTGAATAGTCCTTGATATGTGAAATATAATCCATTTGCTGCCAAATAGCATGTGACGGGTCGTAATTCAATCCTAAATTTTCTGAATCCGCAATAGCGAAAAGTCTATCCCAAATTTGTGGTGAAATAGCCATATTTTTTCCATTAGGCCATTCGTCCTGAGTGAAAAACATGGGACAGTTTTCAATGCCTACTTTAACATGGCAATTTTCTGCATGTGCAATAATCGGCGGCCAAAGTTTAGTAAAAAGTGTAAAATTTTCTTCCAGTGTGGCCAATTGACTTCTTCCAATAAAGGTATTTACAACAGGTATTTTCAAGGATTGTGCAGCCGAAATCACTTTTTTAATATGCTCAATATAGATTTCTCTTTTTTCTATATCCGCATCCATAGGATTAGGGTAATAGCCTAATGCTGAGATATATACTTCCTTTTTTTTCAGGTAAGTTTGTATTTTTTCTATGCTATTTTCGTCTAAATTATCTACATCAATATGGGTAACTCCCGCATATCTTCGTTCAGCTTTTCCTTTTGGCCAGCACATCATTTCAACACACTGAAACTGATTTTCTGAGGCAAAATCGATGACCTCTTCGAATGATTTTTCAGCGAAAATCGCTGAAACGAAACCTAAATCGTACATGTTTATATTTTCTTTTTTCAAAAATACAGAATATTTGTAAATATCTAATTTTAGAAACCTCTTTAAAAAATAATAGCCAATGATTTCGAATCATTGGCCTTATATTCACTACCCCTATAATTATCTAAATGTTCTCTTTATTTTGGCCCCTTTGGCCCTTTATCACCTTTATCACCTCTCTCGTATCTATATTCTAATCTTTTTAAGAGCATTTGCTTAAACATTTGCTCTGTCCTGAATAGTTCAGAAACTTGGCGAGGATTGATTACTTTCAAAAATTTGCTAAGATATTCTTTATCCAAATCCACATCTTTTTGACGGAGCGTAATCATTTCTTTTAATTCAGTCATGATCTTTTCGTCGTTGGAAGCAAGTGAGCGGCTTTCGGACAAATGTTTTCTTAAATCTTTTTTGACCTCAGTTTTCTTGGCTTCAAACTCGTTGTAAACTGGCCAGAAAGCTGTTGCTTGCTCAGAAGTAAGGTCTAACCGATTGGTAATCATTCCTATACGTGCGGCCTCAATTTTTTGATTGGGGTTTCGATCGCCATCTTTTGGCGCCACTTTTTGGGCTTTAAGGTTAAGACTTAAACCCACTAATACTATTGCTGCTAATTTTTGTAAATTTTTCATTTGTTTGTTTTTTGTATGTTTTTAAATCTCCTCAACTAGTTCATCAATTTGATTTTGAGTGGCATCCACATTTTCGAAATAAATATCCTCCAAATCTGACGATTCGAAATTTACATTTTCTGTTAAGTCACTCAATTCAATGTCTTGATTATTAGCATATTGAATCAATTGCTGATCTGATATTTGGGAAATTGCTAGTTCATTTTCAGCATTTGATTGATTGATTGGTTTAATAATTGTTTGGTAATACAATCCAAAAGTCAGCCCAATGCTTGCTGCAGCAGCAATGGTCCATTTTTTTAAATTGTACTTTGGTTTTAATTGAATAATTTTGGGTTCATCTTTTTTATCGATAGTTATCTCAATTCTTTTCAGAATATTTTCATTCAAATTTTCAAAATAGCCTTCAGGCACCTTAAATGGGGCTTCTTTTGAAATGTCTGTGAGCGTAATTCTTTTTTTCATTTTTGTATTATTCTGTTCCTTTGATAGTTCGTTCAGGAAATGGTTTAATCTTTATTTAAAAAATCTTCAATTTTTTTTACTGCAAAGTGATAGCTCGCTTTCAGAGCACCTTCTGAGGTACCAGTAATTTTCGAAATCGCATTGTAAGGCATTTCATCAAAATATTTCATATTAAAAACTAATCGTTGTTTGTCTGGAAGGGTCAACAATGCCTTTTGTAATTTTATTTGAATAGCGTCACCATCAACCAATGGGTTGTTTTCATGATCTGAGAGCAAGTCTTGAAAGCCTGAAATGTCTACGCTGAGGTGCTTTTTCTTTTTTGCCAAAAAGTTTAAACATTCATTGGTGGCTACTCGATAAATCCAGGTATATAATTGAGCTTCACCCCGATAGCTATCCAAATGAGTCCAAACTTTTATGAAGGTTTCTTGCGTTACATCATCGGCATCATCATGATTGATGACCATTTTACGGATATGCCAGTAGATTTTTCTTTGGTATTTTTCAAGAATGGTATTGAAAGCCTGACGGTTCATTTCAGGTTTTGCAATATTTATCATAATTTCTTGATCTGTCATAAAAAAATCTGAATGAAATGCTTGTCAGCATCTCATCCAGATCTTTTTGAGCTTCGGCTACGCTCAACCACCATGCAGGTTCCTGAGCGAAGTTGAAGGACTATTTTCTTTCGATTGCTTTTAAAGCTTTTTCAACTATACTTGCAGCGTTTAAGCCGTATTTTTCCATTAATTGTGCAGGTGTGCCCGACTCACCGAAGCTATTATCAACCCCCACATATTCCATTGGTACCAGTTGGTTTTTAACAATAACCTGAGCAATTGCGTCGCCAAGGCCTCCATTCATCTGATGCTCCTCTGCTGAAACTGCACAGCCTGTTTTCTTCACTGAAGCTAAGACAGCTTTTACGTCTAAAGGTTTAATCGTATGGATATTTATTATTTCGGCATCAATGCCTTTTTCGGCCAATATCTCACCAGCTAAGATAGCCTCCCAAACCAAATGACCCGTAGCGAAAATAGATACATCTTTTCCTTCATTTACCATCCATGCTTTCCCAATTTCAAATTTTTGATCTGGATCTGTAAAAATAGGTACAACTGGACGGCCAAAACGTAAATAAACAGGACCTTTATGGGCTGCGCAAGCGATGGTTGCTGCTTTGGTTTGATTATAATCGCAAGGGTTAATCACAGTCATATTAGGCATTGATCGCATCATGGCCAAATCTTCCAAAATTTGGTGGGTGGCACCATCTTCCCCCAAAGTAAGGCCTGCATGTGATACAGCCACTTTTACATTTTTATCAGAATAGGCAATAGATTGACGAATTTGGTCATACACTCGACCTGAACCAAAGTTGGCAAAGGTGGTGGCAAAAGGAATTTTCCCGCCAATGGTAAGTCCCGCTGCAATGCCCATCATGTTGGCTTCAGCAATACCAGTTTGTATAAATCGTTCTGGGTTTTCTTTGATAAAAGTATCGATTTTTAACGAACCAACGAGGTCAGCACAGAGTGCAACCACATTTGGATTGGTACGTCCCAATTCAGTCATCCCATCTCCAAAGCCTGATCTTGTATCTTTTTTCTCAGTGAATGTATATTTTTTCATATTACTTCTGGCTTACCCTTAGTGGGGAATTCAGCCTAGTTAAATTATTAATTTTATTTATAACCAATTATTTACTTCCTCGAAAGGGACAGAGGGGGTGTTAATAATCCCCCAATGTTTCAGGTAATTGAGCCAAAGCGACTGCCAATTGATCGTTGTTTGGTGCGGTACCGTGCCATTTATGCGTATGCATCATAAAATCAACACCAGCTCCCATTTCGGTTTTCATCATAATCATGATAGGCTCACCTTTTCCAGTCAGTCTTTTGGCTTTCCGCAAGGTTTTGATCACATCTTCCATGTTATTGCCATCCTTCATCTCAATCACATTCCAACCAAAAGCTTTGTACTTGGCTTTTAGGCTGCGGTTATTCATTACTTTTTCAGTTGGCCCATCAATTTGTTGGCCATTCAAATCAATCAAAGCAATCAAATTATCCACTTTGTGATGTGGAGCAAAGGTAGCGGCTTCCCAAACTTGGCCTTCCTGCTGCTCTCCATCGCCCATTAAACAATAGACTATTGATTGATCACCGTTTAACTTTTTGGCCATTGCTGCACCGATAGCCACAGAAAGACCTTGACCCAAAGAACCTGAGGCAATTCTAATACCAGGAAGGTGCTCATGGGTGGTTGGGTGGCCTTGTAAACGAGAGTTTAGTTTACGAAAGGTTGCAAGCTCTGCTACCCCAAAATAGCCTCTGTGAGCTAAAACTGAATAGAATACGGGTGAAATATGGCCATTTGAAAGAAAAAATAAATCTTCGTTTGTGCCATCCATATTGAATGTTAAGTAATTTCCTTTGCCTTTTCGGTTATTGATTTTCATTTGCTGAAAATACAGACCAACCAAAAGATCTGTACATCCAAGACTACCTCCAGGATGGCCACTTTGGCAAGCATGCACCATTCTTACGATATCTCTGCGTACTTGCGAACTAATTTTTTCTAATTCGGTAATTTCCATTTTGTTAGGGATTTTCCAATCATTTTTTTGATTGAAAAGGGGTTAAAATAAGCGTTTTTTGAAAATGATTTAATATATATTTCAAGAATTCATCACTTGTTCTGCATGTTTTTTAGACTCTACTTTATCGATAATATGGGTAAGAATTCCGTTCTCATCTATTAAAAAGGTTGTTCTTCTCAAACCCATATAGGTCTTGCCAAAGGTAGTTTTTTCGCCCCAAACGTCATATTTATCAATCAATTGGTGATCTACATCTGAAATAAGCGTAAAACCTAAACTAAATTTTTTAATAAATTTTTGGTGCGACTTTTCATTGTCCTCAGATACTCCAATTACTTCATAACCAGCCTTTTTCAAATCTGGGAGATTATCATTCAGGTTGCAACTCTGAATGGTACAAGTTGGAGTGTTATCTTGTGGATAGAAATACAAAAGTACCTTTTTTCCACGAAAATCTGAAAGATTTATCATATTTCCGTTTTGATCTTTTTGAGAAAAGTCTGGAGCTGGTTTTCCTATTTCTAATGGCATCTTTATTTCTTTTTAGATTTTTTTCTACTATTTGTTTTCTTTTTGATGGTTTTACCCTTTTTTGATGGTTTCCCTTTTGATTTCTTCAGCTTTGGGGTAGGCAAAGGTACGTCCATATTTGACTCATAAGTACTTTCATTTCCTGCATTATCAACTACACTCAACTTCAAATCGCCAACAAAAGTCTCTGTACTATCCGATTTTATGGACCAAATTAACCTTCTTTTGAAATCATAATCCATTAGTACATATTTGCCGTCCACTTCAGCTCTAAAGCTTTTAATTCCTGCCAAATTATCTGAAATTCTGAAGGCTAATTTATTGCTATTTTTAATTACTGGATGTATGATGGGGGCAATCGTATCATTAAGTATCTGAAAATCACCCAGTTCATTGATTCTGAACTTGACTCTATTGCTGTCCCATTCGGTTTTTTGTAATCTTCTGGCATTGCCATATACATTATATACCAAATCTTTTGAAGGGTTAAACTGCCCTTTGGTTTTGTATTCTACCTCAATGGGCTCCGCTAGTGGAACAGTAGACTGGCCAATTTGAAAACTTTTTCCATTGCGATCGTTTAGCTCCAAATGTAAGGTATCGTAAATGGAATTTTCGGTAAATTTTATTTTAAAGTTACCAGAAATAAAATCGATGCTTTTGCTTGAAGGTACACTTTTGGTGAAAAGAAAGGGTT
>JAZKGO010000155.1:6097-24551 GCA_040385875.1 Bacteroidota bacterium | reverse complement strand
GAAATAAAATCGATGCTTTTGCTTGAAGGTACACTTTTGGTGAAAAGAAAGGGTTGTTGGATTTCGTCAATTTCAACATATTGGGGTAATCCTTTTCTCAAATCATATAAAAAAACTGCATTACTATTCTGTAAATAGGCAATTGGCAACTCGACTGATTTTCCATTCACTCCTAACTCACAAACAGTTTCAAGGCTTTTTGCATTTTTTAAAGTAACAATCAATGTATTCTCATCTATTTGATAATCAATAGATTGGCTGAGTTTGCTGGGTTTTAAATTTAAGTTTGGCCGAGTGGTATCACCTAGAATTGTAAAATTAAGTTTACTTAGATTTTCAAATGAATCCCAAGCTTTAATTTCAATATTGTAAGATTTGCCATGCTCAATTTTTAGTTTTCCAGCATTTGCATCTGGTTTGTAAATTGGAAGTTTATTGTTTCCATCGGCCAAATTTAGTCGCTGATATTTCTTTCCAATTGTTTTTTCCAATGCATAATCAATATGTAGATTAATATCACGTGAATCTTCCACTGGGATTTTTTCCAAATGAAAATAAAAACTTTCCTCTCCATTCACATGCATTTCAATACAGCTAATTCCATATGCATTATTGTTGAAGTTCATTTTATCAACTGCTAACATTTCCAATCCTATTTCGCCATTTGCAATAATGTTTTCGGCTATATTATATCCTGCTATTGTTTTTTTAGGATAAAAAAATTGTCGACCAAATTTTTGATTAATTCGGGAATCGACTTGAAGCGCTTTGATAATGATGCCTTGAATTTGAGGGGGTACCGAATCGCTGATTTCACTAAATCCAAAATAAAGTGGATTCAATAAGTTATTGAATTCATTTCTGATTTCAAAGTGCAAATGCGGGCCGCCGGATCCACCAGAATTGCCTGATAAACCAATTATTTGTCCCTTTTTTACTGGTATTTCGTTGATTTCTGGTTTGTAACTGAGCTCAAAGGTCTGGTCTTCATATCTTTTTCTAGTGGCAATTTCACCGATATCACCCTGAAAACTATCCAAATGACCATAAACGGTAGTCATCCCATTGGGATGTTTGATAAAAAGCCCATTGCCGTAGCCCGAAGTGCTTACACGAATCTCTTGCACATATCCATCGGCCGCCGCATATACTGGAAGACCTATCCTTTGCTCAGTTTTGATATCCAAACCTCCATGAAAATGCATGCTGCGTAAGTCGCCCAAAGTACCTGAAAGGTGATTGATGAGGCCTGGCCGTATCGGAAACATAAAATATCCCTTGGGATAACTTAGTTCTTTTACTTTTTGTGCAAAAATGTGAGGACTGAATAAGAGTAATAATATTGCTAATCTATTGTGCTTCAATGCTTTGATATTTTTCATTATCTGGTTTTATTGATTTTTCCAAATAATTTATTCTTCTAAACTTTAACGATTAATCTGAGTGATTGTTTTTGAAATAATGGTCAAATTAATCACTATTAGGATTATTTCACTTCAAATTCCATCATTTTCGTATTTTCGATATAGGCCTCTAACTTGTCACCAATTTTTACTGCCCCAACTCCTTTAGGTGTTCCTGTAAAAATGATATCGCCCACTTTTAAGGTAAAAAACTGAGAAATATGTTCAATGATTTCATCAAAATTCCAAAGCATCATAGTGGTATTGCCAGTTTGAACACGAGTACCATTGATATCTAAATTGAAATTTAAATTTGAAAGATCAGCAAATTGCTCTTTTGAAACAAATTTCGAAATAGGAGCCGAACCATTAAAACCCTTTGCTTTTTCCCAAGGCAATCCTTTTTCTTTTAATTTAGACTGCAAATCTCTCGCTGTAAAATCTATCCCGATGCCGATTTCGTTGTAATATTTATGTGCAAATTCTTTCTTGATATTTTTACCCATGTTGTTTATTTTGAGTAAAATTTCTACCTCATGATGAATATCATTTGAGAAGGAGGGATAGTAAAACGCCTCATTATCAGTGAGTAAGGCAGTATCAGGCTTTAAAAAAATGACTGGTTCGTCGGGTCGCTCATTATTTAATTCAGCGATATGTTCAGCATAATTACGGCCTATTGCTATTATTTTCATTTGAAAACTATTAACTTTTAGAGAATAAATACAACCAGCAATATTATCTAATTGACTAGTTGAATCTGGAATTATTTAACGAAGAAGGTTAAAAAGCAATTAATAATTATTGTTATTTGTTCAAAATGAAAATCAAAAACAACTAAATCTGTTTACTTTACGTTCTAAATGTGATTTTAATACAAAATTAAGCAGTTTGCCTTAAAAATGACCCAATTTTTGTCTTTATTGTTATTTTATTTTCAATTCTTATCCTTTACAAATTTAAAAAAATGAAAAAGTTTCTATTCTCGAGCCTCTTAATTATTACACTTATTATAGGCTGCACAACTGTACCGATTTCGAACCGTAAGCAGTTTATTTTGGTGGGTGACAATGAGCTTAACGCTATGGCACTTACCAGTTATAAATCCTTTTTGGATACCAATAAAGTAGTTCCGAATAGCAATTACAATACCCAAATGGCCAAAAGAGTTGGTGATAAAATTGCAAAGGCGGCCCAGCAATATTTTGTAGATCATAAAAAACCTGATTATTTGAGCGGATTTGCATTTGAAACTAATTTAGTGGAAAGTAAGGAAGTGAATGCCTGGTGTATGCCTGGTGGCAAAATGGTCGTTTACACTGGAATCTTGCCTGTTACTCAAACTGAAACTGGCCTTGCGGTAGTGATGGGACATGAGGTATCGCATGCAATTGCTAAACATGGGGCTGAGCGTATGAGTAATGGAATGTTGGCACAAGGATTATTATTAGCTGGACAAATAGGTTTGGGCGTAGCCATGAATAATAAGCCACAGCAAACTCAAGATCTTTGGAATCAGATTTTTGGACTAGCCGCACCCGCAGGAGCTCAATTAGGCCTTTTGGCAAATGGAAGAAATCAAGAGTCAGAAGCTGATCATCTAGGTTTAATATTTATGGCGATGGCTGGCTATAATCCTGAGGAAGCCATTCCTTTTTGGAAAAGAATGGGCGCTTTAGCTGGGGGGCCAAAGCCTCCAGTAATTTTGTCAACTCACCCTACTGATGCTCAGCGTATTGCGGGTATTACCAAATTTATGCCCGAAGCTTTAAAAGAATATACAAAGGTTACTGGAATTGTTTCCAGTACAAAATATTAGAATAGTTTTATCTATTAAAAGGGGCAAGAGTTTCAACTTTTGCCCTTTTTTATTTTCGTATTTTTACCACTTTTCTATAAGCTCCATGGTAACAATCCTCATAGATTTTTATGTCAAATTCATCAATGATATTGGGTAGAATTGGCTCGTGTTTAAGGATTTTGCGGAATGGAGTTAATTGATCAGAATATTTAGGCTCCAATAAATAAACAATTATTTTTTCAGAAATATTAGGTGTATTTAATTCTTCAGGATTTTGGTAAACGAAATCTTCCTTCCCTCCAAATTCATTAAGATTCTTACGTTTTTCGATTTCGAAGCTACTATACTTCTGCAGTTTTGGTGTTTCTGTAAAAATCCTCATTCCAACCTGAGCCGTAATCATTAAGATGGCGACTATTGCAATTTGATGTACTAGTTTGAAATTCAGTTGTTTGTAATTTTTTATAAACACCTTTAAGCAGATTATCAAAGTGAATGCTAAAAGCAAGACATTCACAATGGTGAGTATCCTTTGTGGGCCAAGATTCCCAAAAATATAAATAGTGGGAGCGATTGCTGCCCCAATTAAGGCAATTAAAGCCAATATAAATGGCCCTATCTGGATTTTTTTAGAATTTGAATCAGCTATTTTTTGGCTGATTTGGGCATTGAAAATTGAAAGAAATATAGGAATTACCAGTAAAACAAATGGTAAATAGAGTAAAATGATTTCTCCAATTAATTGAAAGTATTTCAAAGTGAAATTTTGAAAAAAATCGATAATTAAGGTTAGTTTGCCATTATTAGTAACATGGGCTGAATCACTAACAATACGTTGCTGGCTACCCGGTGCCATTATCAAGAGTAAAAATGAGATAAATAGTGAGACTGTACCTAAATAATAATTTGGGCTTAAATTAATTTTAATTTTTTTGGGAAATAAATATTTGATTCCAATTAACCCAACCATTATCATAACCATCACTAATGCATGATTTTCTGTTGAACAGCCAGCATACAAAAATGAAAATACAATAAGGGCATTACTGTACCATTTTTTTTGATTGGCTAATATTTCTCCTATTCCAATTAAAAAGAATAAAATGCCTCCAAAATACATAGTGGAAGCATTGAGCCAGAAAAAGGTATTGAATTTGAAATTGTTATAAACGAGAATATTGAAAATGAAAGCCGAAATATTGAATAAATGCCAATTATTAGTGGGCTTATCTACTAGATATTTTTTTGAAAGAATGGATAGTATTCGATAAATTGAAAAAATGAAACCCACCATCAAAAAAAGGGTAAACCAAATTGTGGTATCAGTTTTTACAAAAAGTGACAAAAATAGGTTGCAGAAATACAAAGGTAGATAGCGTCCATTCCAGAATTGATACCAAAAGGTAATTGGGCTGTTAAATCCATAATAACTTTGGGCACTGATTACACAATAATCGTCGAGAGCTGGCTGGTTATAATAGCCTAATAGTAGAAAATAAACCAAAAAAGTGAAATTGCAAGCTGCTAATAATGAATAAAATAACTTGGTTTGGGTCATATTTCTTGATGAAAAATTCAATTAGAATTTGGGAATATTAAAAAGAGATGCTTTTTAAAGGCATCTCTTTTTCACTAAAAATTAAATTTTATATAATTTAAGCAACGCCAGCTAATACTTCAGTTACTCTTTGAGCGGCATCTTTCAATACCACTGCACTGAATACTTTAAGGCCAGAGTCGTCAATTATTTTGGCACCTTGTTCAGCATTAGTACCTTGAAGTCTCACAATAATAGGTACTCTGATTTCTCCAATATTTTTATAGGCTTCCACAACACCAGTCGCTACACGATCGCAACGCACAATTCCACCAAAAATATTGATCAAGATTGCTTTTACATTTGGATCTTTTAAAATAATTCTGAAACCGGCTTCCACTGTTTTGGCATTGGCCCCACCCCCAACATCTAGGAAGTTAGCGGGTTCGCCACCAGAAAGCTTAATAATATCCATAGTTGCCATTGCCAGTCCAGCTCCGTTCACCATACAACCCACATTACCGTCCAATTTTACATAATTCAGGTCATTTTCACCCGCTTCCACCTCCAATGGATCTTCCTCCGAAATGTCTCTCATAGTCACGAAATCTTTATGACGGAATAGCGCATTGTCGTCTAAATTCACTTTGGCATCTACTGCTAATATCTTATTATCAGAGGTTTTAAGTACTGGATTGATTTCAAACATTGACGAGTCCGTTTCCACATAGGCACGGTACAATGCATTAATAAATTTGACCATTTCCTTAAAAGCGTCGCCTTCAAGGCCTAAAGCAAAGGCTACTTTTCTAGCTTGAAAAGGCTGCAAACCAACAGTGGGAGCAATCCATTCTTTAATTATTTTTTCAGGTGTATGCTCAGCTACTTCTTCAATGTCCATACCACCTTCAGTAGAGGCCATAATTACATTGCAACCTTTGGCACGATCCAATAATATTGAAATATAGTACTCCTTTGGCTCAGAAATGCCAGGATAGTATACATCTTCAGCGATTAAAACCTTATGTACTTTCTTGCCTTCTGGGCCAGTTTGATGAGTAATAAGTTGCATACCCAATATTTGCTTCGACTTTTCACGTACTTCGTCTAAGTTTTTAGCAAGCTTCACCCCACCTCCTTTACCTCGGCCACCAGCATGAATCTGCGCTTTAATTACATGCCATTTAGTACCAGTTTGTGTAGTAAGTTCACGGGCAGCTTCCACAGCCATTGCAGGCGTATCCACTACTATTCCTTCTTGGATCCTCACTCCAAAACTTTTTAATATTTCTTTTCCTTGGTATTCGTGAATATTCATTCTTTGATTAAGATGTTTGGGTTTTAATAAATGGTATTAAGGTTTTACATAAAATAATCTAGCACAAAAATAGTGAATAACGGTCATTTGTTACAGATTTATTTTAGTAATTTTTAGTAGATTAACCTATATTTGGCAGAGTTTTTTTAAGAATATAATTGTGGAAAATGTAATTTCTGCAAAATAGGAGGAATTTGTTGCTGTAATCAAAACCATAAAGAATGCTTATTGCTAGAGATATTAAGAAAAGATACGGTACTTTGGAAGTGCTAAAAGGGATTGATTTGACTATCAATAAAGGGGAAATTGTATCCATTGTAGGTGCTTCAGGGGCAGGGAAATCAACACTTTTGCAAATATTGGGTACTTTGGATAAACCAGATTCAGGGCAAGTTTTGCTCAATGATGAAAATGTTTTTGAACTCTCAGAAAAAGATTTGGCAAAATTCAGAAACAGAAAACTGGGGTTCATTTTTCAATTTCATAATCTTTTTGCAGAATTTACGGCTCTTGAAAATGTATGCATGCCAGCATTTATCAAAGGCGGAGATGACAAGCAATCTAAAAAAAGAGGAGAATATTTATTGGATCTTTTAGGCCTAAAAGATCGCTTGACTAATTTGCCTTCGCAGCTTTCCGGCGGGGAGCAGCAGAGAGTGGCAATAGCACGTGCAATTATGAATGAACCTGAAATTGTTTTTGCAGATGAGCCTTCTGGTAATTTGGACAGTAAAAATGCCAATGAGTTGCATGAATTATTTTTCAAGCTTCGAGATGAGCTGAAGCAAACTTTTGTAATTGTGACTCATAATCAAAGCTTGGCAAATATGACTGACCGAAAGCTGGTAATGGAAGACGGGAGATTACTTTAAGGAGCAGATATTTTGAAAATATTATAAATAGGTATACCACAGCCATCCTTCATTTCATGTAAAAGACTCATTTTCAGTCCTTTTGATTTTGTGTAATCAATAATTGCCCAATAGTTTTCTCTTTTATCATTCAGATTTGATTTTAGATTTTCGACTAAAACTGTATTTTCAAAATCGGTTATTTTACTAATCGCCGATTCAGCTGAAAAGCTAGTTTGTCCACTTTCTAAAATTATTTCAGCGAATTTCTTTTCTTTTTTATCTAAGGCCAATAGTTGTGCATGAATGCCATATCCTAATGAAACAATATTTCTTTCAGGACGCTCTTGAGTGTAGCTAACTAATTGATTAATAGTGGGTTCATATAGCCAATAATTGCATTTCTCATCCACTTTTTTTTCAAAATTATAGTAAGTGTAAATATTGAAAACTATCCAAATTGTTGTAAATGATCCTAAAATGAATTGATTGTTTTCTTTGAATTTATCCGATAAAATTGAAATTGTATTGAGAATAACGAGTTGGATAAAAGGATAAATTAGTAGTACGTGCCAAATATTGGAAGCTTCTTTCGTAAAAAAATATTGCAATGAAATAAATAATGTGAGTACAAATACCTGAAAATGAGACTTGTCTGTTTTTTTTCTGTCGGTATAAAGCAAAATTAAATTCGCAATCAAAACAATGAGTACAATTGCTTTACCAGTAAGAAAAGTAAAAGGCCTATCAGAACTCCAACCCACTAAATATTCATATCTCAAATTGAGTAGGGTGAAAACCATCAAATTGACCTGATACTCCATTTGATCAATTAGTTGATTAAAATCAAAAGGTTTGTTGGGGCTTATATTTTGAGTTTTGAGAATCAATACAAAGTATAAAACCAGTAGGATAAATAAAATTGAATACAAAAGAAACTGCTTGTTAAATAGTTTCTCTTTGAAATTGCTGATACTTTTAAAACTGTCAAATGAAAAATAGAAGAGGATATAAGTGCCAAATAAAGCATTGATAAACCAAATGAAATTTAATTTATTAAATACACCTAAAAGCAAAATCGAAAAAATAATCAGGCTATTTTGAACACTGCTTTTTTTGCCCACAAAATAGAGGCACAGTAATTTTAGAAATGTTTCAATGGCTGTGGGCCCATGGTCAATTTTATGAAGATTAATGAAGGTGAAATCTGTAAAAAGTAAAATAATTAAGGCAAATACTACTTCTTTTTTGAAATATTTACGGCTTATCAAGAAAATTAGATAGAAGTTAAGATACATCAAAAGTGCCATTGGAAGCCTTATGCTGAGTATGTTTACGCCAAATAGCTTAAAAATTGGCATATATAACCATGATTTTAGCGCTCCAATATACTTCATTACCATGATGGGTATTCCATGCCAATGTTTGGAAATAAAAGTGACTTCGTCCTTCCCAATGGCGGCGTTGACAAACAGGGATTCATCGTATGATAAACCAAAGAAGAGTAGATGATTAAAAGTTATATATAAGGAAAAGAGGAGGGCAATTACAAATATAAATTTCTGAAGGGAGAATTTCATTTAACTTTTGTGTGTCAATTATCTGCTGGCTTTTACCACATTCAATACTTTTTGAAATGATTTATTTTGGAATCTGACATAATAGAGGCTGTCTGGCAAATCTTGGCCATCAAATACAGCTTTATAATAACCTCTTTGAAAATTACCTTCATTCACTACAGCAATTTGCTGGCCTAATGAGTTGAATATCTGTAATATACAATGACCTCCTTCAGATTCAAATTCTAGTTTAAGCGTTTTATGAAAAGAATTTGGATAGGCCATTAACCGATTTCCATCCGTTAATGTAGTTTCGGAGGAGAGTATTTTTTGAGTTCCTGAGTTAATATCTGGTCGATAAATGTTGACTAAATTATCATTCTCATCCACTTCTTCATTGCCAGTAATGCCTAAGCAGTCTAAATTGGCTACTAATGGAATGTATTGGAAGTTTTTCATAAACACTTTTTCCAAAGTATTTTGGTTTACACAGAACCAGTCTTTGAGTAATGAGGAGAACACCGATCTAAAATCAAACTGCATGGGTACATTGGTATTCGGATTGGCATATTGTTCAATCATAGGGTTATCACCTGCAACACCCCCCAATGCCTGCTCACCAAAGATAATCATGGGTGCGGCCGCACCATGGTCAGATCCCAAACTTGCATTGCTGCCAACACGTCTTCCAAATTCAGAAAAGGTTGCTCCAATCACTCTTTTTGATACTCCTAAAAATTTCAAATCAGTCTGAAAGGCCACAATTGCTTCCGATAGCTCTCTTAATAAATTAGCGTGTGTTCCCTTCCATGGCTCAGCACGGTCAACCTGATTGGCGTGGGTATCAAAACCCGACATGGATGCAATGTAGATTTTTGTTTTTACCCCACCCGCTATGAGATTAGCTATATTTTTTAATTGGCTACCAAGACCTGTATCAGGATAGGGCTTTTGCTGGCTTACTTTTGACGAATTTTCAAATAGTTTGGATGAATATTGGTTTGACAAACTTCCGGATTGTCTTAAAAACTCTAATTCTTTGGCAGCTTTCCCCGATGATATAAAAGGCAGTTTATTGTCGTATAATTGATAGTTATTAGAAGGATTAATAACCACTTCGCCAAAATTACTCGATTCTCCCTGTAATAAAAAGGGTAAAACGGAAGTAGTAACTATTGCTGGAGGATCAGGAAAATTAACGTTAGGATAATTATTCGGGTAATTTGAATATTCATCTGATAAATATCGCCCCAACCAGCCAGTGAGTAATGTTTCATTTGAATTGGAGCCCGACATCCAAATATCTGTTGATTTAAAATGCGAAAAATCAGGATTAGGATAGCCAACACTGTTCACAATTCTCAATTTACTATCGTCAAACATGTTTTTGAGCCCTTCTATAGCTGGGTGAAAGGCAATTCTTTTCGACAGTTTTGATACCAGAAAGCGGTCGTCAGGCACAATGATTGAGTTACGGGCAGCCCATAAATTTCCGAAAGTTTCTAATGGTAATATTGTATTGAGGCCATCGTTTCCACCAGCCAACTGAATGAGTACTAAAACGTGGTCATTAGCTAAATCAACAGTGCTTATGGCTGAACTTAGAATGGATGACAATTTTGTAGAACCTCCAAAAGCATTGGAAACCAAAGGGCTGGCCAATCCGAGTGCAGTTTTAGTAAGGAAGCTTCTTCTTTTCATTATTATATTCTATTATCTCTTTATGTTAATCTGGTTCTTGGTTTGATCAATGCAAATTATACTCTTCAATATGCATAATACTTTTAAAAAACTGCCTTAATCTTATTTCAACGATATTTTTATAGTTTTCGTCATCAGGTTTACTCTTATAGTCTAACCATGCATTTGTCCAATAATAGTCGTTTTCCTGATTGGATAGCAATATTTTTTTCAAATGATTCTTGTATTCTTGAGAAGGTTTTAGCGAAAACATTCTCTCTAATACCTTATTTATCAATTGATTAGGGTCTTCAACTCCTTCAATTTTACCAGCATATTTTATCAAATCCAATATGACTGATGTGTATCTTGGTTTTGCATTTTTGTCTAGAAATGCCTCAACATAGGAGGCTCTGGTTTTTAATGTTTCCGAGTTAATCCACGACCTGCCATAGATAGGGTTTTGATAATAAGCAGGCCAGCCAGCCACATTGGGAGGGTCGGGTAGGTGTTGCTGAAGGTAGAATAAAAGCTTACGACTGTCCTCCATAAAATAGGAATAGATTCTCATATCTGATGGTAAGTCAGGTTCCATTTCCCGAATCATCCCAATATAAAAATCAATCGGACTTTTAATCATTGAACCCGTATTCTCAGAATCAAAAAAATGCTTGCTTCCAAAAAGGGCATTCATTACTGGCAATATTTCATAATTGTTATTTCTAAATATTTGGGCAAGAGGTAAAATGACCTGTTGTTCTATTTCGTCAGTAATGTCATAATTCACAAAAAAGCGATAGAATTTCCGACATAGAAATTTCGAAACTTCCTCTTTTTCAAAAATCATGTCAATCATTCCGAATATTTCAGTCGGCCAGTCTTCATTTCCACCAAAAGCTTTAATGGTTTTATTTCCAAAAAAACTGGAAAAGGTCTTGTCGCCGATGTCATGTCTGCTGCTGAAAAAATCAGCTGAGCCCCTATTATAATCAAACTGAAAGCCTGTCAATACTCTTGCCGCTGCTTTTACGTCTTCTTCAGTATATTTTGACTCAGGGCCTTTGCCCAATGTGAAAAGTTCCATCAATTCACGAGCATAGTTCTCGTCAGGTGCTCTTGCTTCATTTTGAAAGCCATTCAAAAAATTTAGCATTAAAGGATCGACAGTAATATCCTTTATCATTTTTTTGAAATTACCTAAAGCATTAACATGAAGCGTATTAATGTAACGATAGTTGGTACGAGGATCTTGACTTCCAGTATTGGCTACACCAAAATGGTTATGCCAAAATAAAATCATTTTTTCAGTAATGGATCGGTCTTGATGTATCAAACGGTTGGTCCACCAATGAATCGAGGTCCACATTCGGTCAAATTTGAATCGGTTGCTGAAAGGGGCATTCACCCAGGTGGCACCATAGGCCACATCGGGGTCAATCTCTTTTTCCGAATAAGTATTGATGGGAGCACCAACACTATTATTATTAATCCTAATTACCTCTTGAAGGGATTGTTGAAAGGAGCGATTTTGGAAATAGTTAATATCGTTTGGCTTAGCACCAAACATTGTACGTTTTAAAAAGTGTTTTACTTCAGGAACTTCCCAAGGGCCATCATAAGGTTCCAAACCTGAAGAAATTGAATTATCCACAAAAAGTATTTATGTTGAATTAAAAAATTCCTTTGTTGAAAACTTAAATCATTAAACAATATTTCGAACAAAATATTGTAAATAAACAAAAAAAACTGCCTTAAAACAAATTGTAAGGCAGTTTTTAGTGTTAAACTATTAAATGGACAATTAAATGTGTCCCATTTACTTTTATAGGATTGGTTTGGAATTACATCATTCCACCCATTCCGCCGCCACCATGGCTATGGCCACCACCTGCTGGCTCAGATTCTGGTTTATCAGAAATCACACATTCAGTAGTAAGCAATAAGCCAGCGATTGAAGCGGCGTTTTCTAATGCCAAACGTGTTACTTTAGTTGGGTCGATAATCCCTGAAGCAAGCATATTTTCATATTTGTCTTCACGAGCATTGTAACCATAATCTCCTTTTCCAGATTTTACTTCGTTTACCACCACAGAGCCTTCGCCACCAGCATTGGCAACGATTGTACGCAATGGTGATTCAATAGCTTGACGAATAATTGCGATACCTGTGTTTTGGTCTTCATTGTCGCCTTTCAATTTATCAAGGCTTTCAATTGCTCTGATAAATGCAACACCACCACCAGCAACAACGCCTTCTTCCACAGCAGCACGTGTAGCATGAAGTGCATCATCAACTCTGTCTTTTTTCTCTTTCATTTCAACTTCTGTTGCTGCACCAATGTATAAAATGGCAACACCACCAGAAAGTTTCGCTAAACGCTCTTGTAATTTTTCACGATCGTAATCAGAAGTAGTATTTTCGATTTGTGATTTAATTTGGTTTACACGACCATCAATATCTGCTTTTTCGCCAATACCGTTGATAATTGTTGAATTATCTTTGTCGATGATTATTTTTTCAGCTTGGCCCAAGAATTCAATCGTTGTGTTTTCTAATTTGAAACCACGCTCTTCTGAAATTACTTGACCGCCAGTCAATACAGCTATATCTTCCAACATTGCTTTTCTACGATCGCCAAAGCCAGGAGCTTTAACAGCTGCAACTTTCAAAGCACCTCTGATTTTGTTTACTACTAATGTAGCAAGTGCCTCACCGTCAACATCTTCTGCGATAATCAACAACGGACGACCAGTTTGAGCAACGCCTTCTAATACTGGTAAAAGTTCTTTCATTGAAGAAACTTTTTTCTCAGAAATCAAGATGAATGGTTTTTCCAATTCAACTTCCATTTTCTCAGTATTGGTAACGAAATAGGGAGAAAGGTAACCTCTGTCGAACTGCATACCTTCTACTGTTTTCACTTCAGTTTCAGTACCACGAGCTTCTTCAACCGTAATTACACCTTCACGACCCACTTTTTCCATTGCATCAGCAATCATTTTACCGATTTCTGAGTCGTTATTTGCCGAAATAGTAGCTACTTGAGCAATTTCTTGTGACGATTCAACAGTTTTTGATTGAGCACGCAAGCTAGCTACAACAGTTGAAACGGCTTTTTCAATACCACGTTTCAAGTCCATTGGGTTTGCACCAGCTGCTACGTTTTTTGAACCAATTGTATAAATAGCTTGAGCCAATACAGTGGCAGTTGTGGTACCGTCACCCGCTTGGTCAGCCGTTTTTGATGCTACTTCTTTTACTAATTGAGCACCCATGTTCTCAACAGGATCTTTCAATTCAATTTCTTTAGCCACAGTCACACCATCTTTAGTGATTACTGGTGAGCCGAATTTTTTATCAATAATTACGTTACGGCCTTTCGGTCCTAATGTAACTTTTACTGCATTTGCTAGGGTATCAACACCCCTTTTCATTTTTTCTCTTGCTTCAGAGTCAAATAATAATTCCTTTGCCATTTTTATAAATTAATAATAAGTTTTTTTGAAAGTAATAATTTGTAAAATTGAAACCAGTAAAATAAGGCTGATTTTTTTCTAATCCCTAACTACTAATTCCTAATCCTTAACCTAAAGAATTGCGAAAATGTCAGATTCACGCATGATTAAATAATCTTTACCTTCGTGTGAAAGCTCAGTGCCTGAATATTTGCCATATAATACAGTGTCGCCCACTTTTACTGTGATTGGCTCATCTTTTTTGCCTGCACCTACTGCTATTACAGTACCTCTTTGTGGTTTTTCTTTTGCAGTATCAGGAATGATAATCCCGAATGAAGTTTTTTCTTCTGCTGCAGCAGGTTCTACTAACACTCTGTCTGCCAATGGTTTAATACTAATTGCCATAGATTTTTGGATTTGTAAAAATATTTAAATGTTTAATTGTTATAATGTGTACTTACATAAAAAATGCCAAGATTGATAAACTGACAAATTAACATGAATGGTGTCAGTTTTGTGAATATTAGGCTAAAGTGGAATAAACCAAAAATGCCGAATTCTAAAACTCGGCATTTTTGTCATATTTTTTAAGATAGCCGACTAATGAAATTCTATTAAATAATTCTAAGTTTTCTCAGAAGTCGTTTATTTTGTTGTGGGTGCTGGAGCCGGAGTAGGTGCACTAGTTGGTGCCGGTACTGTTGTTGGTGCACTCGGTAACGTTTTAGTTGCTGCTTTATCCGCATTGATACTTTTGAAACCTTCAGCACTATTGCCATCAAGCATAAATCTGGATACCAATGAGATAATCACGATAGCCGTTGCAAAACCCCAAGTCAGTTGCTCTAATAAATCACCGGTTTTTTTTACACCAAACATTTGGCTTGAGCTTGAGCCACCAAATTCACTTGATAAGCCACCACCTTTTGGATTTTGAATCAAAACAATTATCATCAAAAGTACCGAGATGACCATTGCAATTATAATTATTGTTGTAAACATTATCTTAAATTTTTGTTGTTTTTTTAAAATGTTTGCAAAATTAATAAATTTTAAGCAAAAATAGTACTGGATATAGATTAATTATTATTTTAATAGATTCAATTACTAACTTGCAGTAAAATTGAAATTAACGACTTTGGGTATATGTCAAAAATATCATTTATTATCCCTTCATTCAATGAGGAGGGTAATATTCATAAAATAGTTGAACTCATTAATAAATGTATTGCGGAAAATTTGAATCATTATGAATTTGAAATCATTTTTATTAATGATGGAAGTAGCGATCATACTTTTGAAAAAATTAAGGAAGTAGCCAATCAATATAAGAATGTTTTTTACATTCATTTTTCAAGAAATTTTGGTCAAAGAAATGCCTTGAAAGCAGGCCTATTAAAGTGCACAGGGGATTGTGCAATAAGTTTAGATTGTGATTTGCAACACCCAATAGAGCTCATTCCTATCATTATTAAAGAGTGGGAAAAGGGAAATAAAATGGTATATACACTCAGAGAGGAGGATAAAAGCTTGCCTTTTATTAAACGTATCACCTCCAAAATTTTCCATAAAGTAATCAGCTTTTTATCAGATACGAATATTGAATATGGTGTATCTGACTTTCGATTGTTGGATCGAAAAGTAGTTGATGTTGTGGCCAATTTAAAAGAAAAGGATATTTTTTGGAGAGGTATGGTCAAATGGGTTGGCTTTAAAAATACTTCAGTAGTTTATATACCCAACAAGCGTGAGGCGGGTGAAACGAGTTATACGTTTTCGGGTTTGGTAAAACTAGCCCTAACCGGAATTATCTCATTTAGCGTAAAACCACTCTATTTCGCCATTTATTTAGGAGCTGCTTTTACTTTTTTATCACTTTTTTATATTCCTTTTATTATTTATTGTGCAGTTACGGGCATTGCAGTGTCTGGTTGGAGTTCAATGATTATGCTGATTATATTTTTTGGGGGCTTGCAATTAATTATTTTGGGCATAATTGGACTGTATATTGGCGAGCTTTTTAGTGAGGTAAAACAACGTCCTGGTTTTATAATTGACGAAACCAATATATAATTTTATAGTCGCTTATCAATTTTTTATGAAGTTTAAGGCAAATTCCACTCTGATTATCTTACTAATATTAGGCCTTTTACTCGTCTTATTCAAATTTTCCCGATTTCACACTCTTTCCTATTTTTTAGATGATTTCACCAATAATCTAGAAGGGAGTTATAGCTGGATGTTGGGTAGGCCGTTGACTTTTGCCAACGGTTTCGGTAAGTTAAATACTGCTCATAATTACTTTTTAATGCCTTTTTTGGGCCCAATAGCCCTATATTTTGGAGCAAAGGGAATATTTGTGTTTTTAGTCCTTTGTATTTTTACGGCTTGGGTTCTATTTTTCAAAATAGAAGCAATCAAATCGCCCTTCATTTTCATTTCATTCGCTTTCTTGTTATTGAACCCAACCTTTTTTTGGATATTTGATCATCCTGATGTAGGTTGGTGCATTGAGTTATTGTATTTTCCATTTGCAGTTCTTTTTGCAATTTCTATAAAGTCGGCAAAGAATGTTCAATCAATTTGTTTTGCTATTTTGCTTATTTCAGTAAGAGAGGAGGGTATTATATTAGTTTCCATGATACACCTTAGCTATATGATTCTGCAATTAGAAAGTTTTACTTCCGCATTAAAATCACGTAAAATATGGCTCTATGGTTTGGGCTATTCTGCATTATTTGTGGTTTCAATGCTATATTTGGCTTCCAAAGGAAATAGTAATTCTTTCGTTGAATCTGCATTTTCGGTATTAAAATCTCATCAATCGGATTCGGATTTTTATTTTACCAATCTAAAATATTTCGGTCATGGACTCTTATTAATTTCCCCTTTTATTGCATTTTACTTATTTTTTCAACCTTATAAAAGTATCCATTTTTTTGTTTTTTGTTCATTTCTGCTGTTATTGTTTGGCCTTATTTTTTTTCAGACTATTCGGTATTTCGATTTGTTTTTTTTCCAAATAGTGAGCTTAACTTGGGCGGCCAGATTTATTTTGCCCTTTACTTTTGCCACAGCTTTTTTGATTTTGAATCTGCCTGAAAATTCCAATATCTATCAAGGCAGCTTAAAAAAGTCTTTACTTTTTAGCTTATTTTTTGTGCAATTTATGCTGATTTCTTTTGTCAGAAAGGATGTAAGCTATTCCGAAATAATCAATGGTATTATCAGTAACGAGCCTCAGCATCGTATCAAGAATCTTTTGAATCAATCTGATTTGAGAATTATCAGAGAGATTGAAGAGGTGATTCCTGAACGAAGTAGTGTTTATGTAGGCGATTATTTAGTGCCAATATTCTCCAATCATTTTATTGTTTGGCCCGATCGATATAAGGAGTTTGAGAAGGCTGATATTGGTATTATTCCGATTAGTAAAGAGCATATTCATCTTCGGAATGAGTTGCCTTTAGTAATGAAACAAGGCTATAAATCTATCGGGACTGTCGGTGACTATGAGGTTTTTGCTATTCAAAAATACCAAAGCTATATCGATTTGAAAAAGTTATTAGAAGGCAAAAAGTAACAACAGGCTACCAATCTCCAGCTGATTTATTGAAAATATCTAAAATTATTTGATCCAAAATAATAGGAATCAGTTTGCTTTCTACCTGGCTCAAAGTTTGTGTTTGATTGAAATCGGCATAAAAGGAGAAGTTTTGGTCAAAGTTTTTCTCTTCATCTTTAATGTTTGAAAACTTAACCTGAATGGTAATAGTAAGCCTGTTTAAGCCCGCTTTGTCTTGTGAAGTGGGCGCTTGGGGTGTCAAATCATAACCCACTACACTACCTTCCAATAACAAGTCAGCATTCAATGGCTTTAGTTTTAATTGGGTATTTCTCTGATAGTATTCCTTTAGTTTTTCAGTGAGAGTATTACCTAAATTGGCTGGACCACCTGCTGCAGCTAAGGTAAAATTGCTGATAGAAATCGTTTTTAAATCGCTTGAAAGTGTACTGCCCTTAAACGAATAGGTTCCACAGCCACTAAGTAAAATATTGATAATCAGTACAATACTTATATTTATTGAATATCTGTTTACTCTAAATCTCATTGGTTATTTTTTGTCTTTTTAAATTTATAAAATAGAAAACTAGTTTTCCTCAATATCGTATTGCTTGATTTTACGATAAAGCGTTCGCTCAGATATCCCTAAATCAGCAGCGGCATATTTGCGTTTGTTTCTATTTTTTTTCAAAGCTTTTACGATCATATCTTTCTCTTGCCTTTCGAGGGAGAGTGATACTTCTTCCGTTTCATGAGAAATATCTAAAATATCTTCTTCTGGCTGGTGTGTTTTTGTTTCAATTGGCAATAGTTTTACCTCATTCGACTGGCTAGCTCTTTGAGGCGATTCAAAATTGTTTTCATTTACGATTTCTACATCAATATTTTTAAATAACGAAGGATTTGACTTTAAAATATTTGAATCATAGTCTCCATTTGAATTTATCATTTGCAAAACTAGCTTTTTGAGGTCACTCATATCTCTTTTCATGTCAAAGAGAACTTTATACAATATTTCCCTTTCGTTCATAGAGTTTTCCTCATGCGAAAACAAAGTGGATTTACTCAGACTGGTGCTCTTAATGGTTTGATTTTCAGGTAAATACTTTAATATTGTTTGTTCATCAACAATATTTCCATTTTTTGATTCTAAAATAGAAATTTGTTCGGAGATATTTTTTAGTTGACGAATATTACCCGGAAATGGGTAATTCAACAGAATTTCTTTTGCACCTTCTGTTAGAGAAATAGGTTTGATGCGATATCTTTCTGCAAAATCTGT
>JAZKGO010000155.1:0-5997 GCA_040385875.1 Bacteroidota bacterium | reverse complement strand
TCTGAATCAATAGTGCCTTCAGGAATGGCTCCGCAATTGATGGCAATAAATTGTCCATGTTTTTTGGCACTTAGGGTATGAATTATTTTTGAAAACGACTCTTTACCGCTGCCACTTTCACCCGAAATAAGCACGCTCAAATCAGTGGGTGCTACTTGAGCTGCCACCTCAATGGCTTGATTGAGTAGTGAAGAATTGCCAATGATGCCAAACCGTGCCTTAATTGTTTGAATTTCAGATGCTTGCATTGATTAGGGTCGAAAAGAGTCGTAAGTTGAAAAATTTTAAGGTCAAATAGTTCAAATATTTTCATTTAACTAGAGGCTACCACGCCTTTTAAGGTTGCTTTGGTGCAGTCATTGACTAGCACATTCACATATTGTCCTTTTTGATATGTTTCTTTTGGAAACACAATTGTTTTGTTTTCATCGTTTCGGCCAACCAAAAAGTCTTTAGATTTTTTGGAAAAGCCCTCAATTAGCACTTTATGGATTTTGCCGACCGCTTTCAGATTATTTTCCATCGAATGCACATGCTGTAAAGCGATAATTTCAGTAAGTCGGCGGTGCTTTACTTCCTCTGGTACATCATCTACCAGCTTTTTGGCAGCTGGAGTACCAGGCCTTTCAGAATAAGAAAACATATAGCCAAAGTTGAATTTTACAGCTTCCATCAAACTGAGCGTTTGTTGATGGTCCTCTTCTGTCTCTGAGCAAAAACCGCTGATTAAATCATGCGAAATGCCACAATCCTCACCAATCACCTCTCTTATTCTGCTTATTTTATTTAGATACCACTCACGGGTGTAAGTTCTATTCATCAGCTCAAGAATTCGGGAACTACCACTTTGAGCGGGTAAATGGATATAATTGCAAATATTATCGTATTTTTTGATTGTAAACAATACCTCATCGTTAATGTCTTTGGGATGAGAGGTAGAGAAACGTACTCGAAGGGCAGGACTAATTAGAGCTACTTTTTCCAAAAGATTGGCGAATGTTGCAACTGCCTCATTGTCAGTGTTTTTCCATTTATACGAATCTACATTTTGGCCCAATAGTGTTACTTCCTTATAACCATTATTGAAAAGTTCTGTTGCTTCTTTTACGATCGATTCAGGCTCACGTGAGCGCTCACGGCCACGAGTATAAGGCACCACACAAAATGAACACATATTATCACAACCACGCATAATGGATACCAAAGCTGTGACACCATTGGAGTTCATCCTTACTGGAGAGATATCTGCATAAGTTTCTTCTCTTGAAAGGAAAACATTGACAGCCTTTTGGCCTGTTTCTGCCTCAGCTACTAGATTAGGGAGGTCTCGATAGGAGTCAGGTCCAGCCACTAAGTCTACTATTTTTTCTTCCTCAAGCAACTTATCTTTTAATCTCTCGGCCATGCAGCCTAAAATACCAATGACTACACCTGGATTTTTTCTCTTTACCGGAATAAAATGTTTTAACCGATGCCTAACTTTCGTTTCAGCATTTTCCCGAATGGCGCAAGTATTCAATAACAATACATCAGCTTCTTCAAAATTGGAAGTTGTACTAAAGCCCTCATTGCGCATAATCGAGCTCACCACTTCGGAATCAGCAAAATTCATTTGGCATCCATAACTTTCGATGTATAGTTTCTTAGTGCCTATTTTTGGTTCGTCAATGCTAATTTTTGGCAATTCAATCTCCACTTTTTCTGCCTCGGTAAGTATATCTAATGTTTTCAATGCTAATTTTTATCAAAATATCTGCAAATTTAAGTCTTTTTATTTGTAATGCTGACAAAATGGCAGATAAAATTTTGGATGAAAGATTTGATTGAAAACTGAATATTAGAATCTTTTATTGTTATTTATAGAGGTTCCCATAACATAATAAGGAAATACAAATGTATTTTTCTCTTATAAAGCCTCAAATTAGGGTTTGGAAAAATAATCAACTAAAAAAGGCCTTCATCCATGAAAGCCTTTTTTAGTTCAAGAATAGAATCGTTTTTTATAATGTCAAAATTCCTTTTATCGAAAGAGAAAGATTTACCTGAGCTTTTGATTTTACTGAGATACTTTTTAAATCTAAATTGCTATTCAGATTTAAAAAACTAGTAAAATCAATAATAGCGCCGTTACTGTTTTTGTTTGAAACGAATACTAACTCATAATCACCCTCTTCCAAAAATGATATCATAAAATTACCTGAAGCACCCACCATTGCACTCGTAACGGCATTTTTGAAAGTGACAGCACTTTCTCCTTGACCTTTAACTTCTGTGCTTTGGTTAAAACTTCCTTTTTTATAGGCATAAACAATTACCTGACCATTGGTATTTTGGCTATAATTAGACATCGTACCAGAAACCATTCCGGTAGTGTTTTGGTTGACTAATCTTATTGAAGACTGAAGCTCACCATACGTTACAAAAGCATAGTCTTTGGTATTTGTGCTTTTTTCTTTAATTGATTTTCTCAGATCAAAATCAATCATTAAATCTGTTGTACCACTTTGGCTAATATCAAATTTTTTGACAGAAATATCGATTTCTTTTTTGGCGTTGCCACTTATTTCCAAAGCTTGTTTGGCGCCATCGGTTTTTAAAACATAACATCCCGGAGCCGATCCTAATTGATCTTTATTATAGTCCAAAACAAGGGTTAATTTACTGAATGAACCTGCTTGAAAAAGACCTTCACCCAAATTAAGTGAATTGCCATTTTGAAGTTGTAATAAATCCACGGTTTTTGGCCCTTTAAATTGATCATAAATCTTACCATCAAGCCTAATTTCAGTAATGGTAACAAATGCTCCACTCACTGAAGCATCGTCAATAGGGGCGTCTGTTATGCCGATTCGAACATTACCTTTAGGTGCATTTGGGTCTTGCATTTGTCCTGGGCTTACACTGTCGCTAGCCTTGTTGCAACTCAATCCGATAACTGTCAAGATGGTTGCTATGAATACTAATTTTAAATTTTTCATAATTGTTTTTTTTAAGTGAAAAATGATTACTGTTTTGATGAATTAACGAGTTTGACTGCCCAATTAGATGTGCTAGTGACATTTTTTTAAAATGGGGTAATTATAAATATCTAAAAATCAGCAATTTATGATTTCTAAATTGAGTAAGCGGTAGCTAATCGATTGGAGTTGAAGCTAGAATTTAAGCCAAAAGTGATTGGGAAATTGTTTGAAATTGGATGATAAATAGAACTGAAAGGGGAGTGAATTAAGCCAAATCAAAAAGGGTAGCCAATGCCAATATTCCAATTCAATTTAAAACTTGCATCTTTATTTTTCTTAAAGAAATCGTCTAAAACATATTTCTTACCAGTACCTAAAAGCGGTTCGATTATTTTTGCTGCGGCATCTAATCTAATGATAAAATAGGTAAAGTCGTACCGAATACCAAAACCTGTATCAACAGCCAATTGATTAAAAAAGTTTTTGATTTTGAAATCTGATTCTTTAGCAGGTAGGCCACCTCTTTTAATCGACCAAACATTACCCGCATCCACAAAAAAGGCTCCGTTGAGCTGGCCATATAATTTAGCTATTGGAAAGCGGTACTCTATGCTGCTCTCAATCAATAAGTTACCTGGCTGTTCTTGTCTGTATTCAAGTTTGTCAGTAGAGTTAGATCCTATGTTTGGATTAAGACCCAATCGGCGTGGCTCCCAAGCTCTTAAACTATAACTTCCTCCCGCAAAGAGATATTTTTCATAGGGAAGTGCATCTGAATTTTTATTGTAAGAGAGTGCAAATCCTGTATTGAATCGATAGGCAATAATTTTACTTTTGTCAACACCCACTGGAATAAACTTTCGGTAGTCGGCTAGCAATCTGATATATTTAAAATAATTCAGATCATTGCCCAAAACTTTATTGATAAATTTGAATTCTTCATTTTTAGTTAAATTGAGCAAATTGCCCCCGAATTCGCCATAAACACGGAAGTATTTCCCTTTTTGGCTTTGCCCTAAAAAATTATCATTATACACATAAGAGCCCGAAAAGCTTGAAACGAATGATTTACCAAAAGATTCTTTTAGATTATTGCCGTTATTTTTCAAAGAATCCAAAATTATTTTAAAGCCATCGCTTAAATAAGGGGTATTGATGAGGTTGAGATCTAATAATGAAAAGTTGAATTGTTTTTTCTGTGTTTTTTGAAAGCTATAGTTGAGGCCCAATTTAAAGTTAAGTCGCTTATAGTCATATCTGTCGGCATAGTTAAATCCCAAACCTATTTGTGATCGGGGGTTGAATTTGTCTAATGAGCTAAAGCTCCAAGGCAAAAATATCTGGGGAATATTGATGGTGGAATTGAAACCTGCATCGAAGCTTCTGAAATTATCAATATTGCTCAAAACCCCCTTCTGACCCTCATAACCAATTCTAAATGAGTTTTCTAGGGATTCTAAGCCCCCAAAAATATTCCTGATTTTCAATGAAGCGTTCAAAAATGGACCAGGAATTCCTTGAAATACGTTCATGCCACTTTCGCCAGTAAACTGGTACTTTTCGAGCGGAATAGCGTATATTCTTACATTCAACTTGTTGTTAAGTGTATCGAAACTAGGATTGGCAAATTTGAACTGGTCTAAATTTTGAATTGCTTTTTGCGTTTCATATTGGTTGTTTTGACTGTATAATTCTCCAGGCCTCAAAAATATTTTTTTGTGCAAAAATGTAGTGGAGAATTTTTTGCCTGCAAAAATGTATTTAATGTTTTTATCAACCAGGGTATCCACCTCAACACTATTTATATTATCCGCATTTTCGCTAGCATCCACAATGAATTCAACTTCACCAATCTCATAAGCTTTTTCGTTTTTACCCTCCTCTGATGGATTTATGTACATACTAATGAGTACTTCCGCACTGGGGTCGGTAGGTAAATAGTTAACTTTATATTTTATTAGATTTCGATTGAAATCATAATAGCCATTATTTCTTAGAAGTGTCTCAATTCTAATCCTTTCCTCAGTGAGATTACTTTCCTCAAATCGTTGACCAACTACTAATTTAGAGGCTGGGTTGTGCTGAAGAATCAATTCTTCCAACTTTCTGTCTTCGGTGAATCGGCTCACTGATTTTATTTTATAGCCATAGTTTTCGTTGATAAAGTAGGTTGTCTTCACCTGTTTATTCTTAATAGTATCAGCCAAATAGGAGGCTTTTGCATTAAAAAAACCTTTATTAAATAGATATTTGGTAATTTTGTCAACATTTTTGTTGGCTTCAGTTGCCGAAAAATAAACAGGCGGTTCTCCCACTTTAGTCATCAGCCAATTGCCATCAGCTATCTTTTTTTCATTTTTCTCAATTACATTATCTCTTTTTGCTTTTAATTTGAGATATTTATTGGAGTTTTCGGGTAGACCCTTAGTTTTTTCGGCGAATGAGTTTTTGGCTTCGCTAATTTTATTTTCAAACTTCTTATCTTCGAGGCTTTTTTGGTATTGGATTTGCCCTTTCTGATAAATCCACAATTTGAAATGAAAAGGTGTCCAAAGGAATTTTTTGTTGGGTTTTTGGGGTAAAAGGGACAATAATTCATTAGTGGAAATGTATCTATTGCCAATAAATTGCTGATTTGAAAGCAGATATTCGTTCGTAATTTGTCCTGATATTTTGGAATGTGAAACCAAAATAATTAATATCAGGAAATATTTTAGATTTAAAATTTTCAAATGATTACAAAAAATCAAATTAAATATATTCAGAGTTTACAACTGAAAAAAAACAGACAAATTCACAATTCTTTTATCGTGGAAGGTGCAAAAAACGTGCTAGAACTTCTAGATTCTGATTTTGAAATTGAATCACTCTTTATTACAGAGCCATTTTACAAAGAAAACAGAATTGTATTGGATAAACAAAACAAAACGTTTGAATTGGTGAATGAATTGGAACTTGAGCGATTAGGTACTTTTAATTCAAATAATGCTGCAATTGCTGTCGTAAAAACGAAAGAAAACCGAAATTTATTGGCTGA
>JAZKGO010000154.1:17240-33366 GCA_040385875.1 Bacteroidota bacterium | reverse complement strand
TGATTCAGTAATTAAGCGAATAATTTCTTGAAACGGTTGGTTGTTTTACCAGCTTGAGCTTTCATTGCTTCTAAAGTTGTAAAAACCATATTAGATTGATTATCAACTAATTTTAAGCCTGTTTTGATGGCTTTTTCAGCCACAACTTGCCATTTTCCTACGTGTAAATCAATCCCATCGATTAAATCTGATGTATTCTTCACAGCTATTTCATTCGCATTATTGATTGATTTTTTTACCTTTTCCATTCTATCGGTTACATTGAAATTCTCAACCATTTCATTGGCCAATTTAGTAGAGGTATTTTTAAAATCCTCCACGTTTTCAACTAGCTGATTATTCAATTTAGTCGCTACTTTTTTTGCTTTTGCAACATTACCTTTTACATCTACTTTTTTAGCAATTTGCTTCACAGTTTTATTGGCTACTTTTGAAACTTCAACTGTAATATCTTTTACCTCATCCACTATTTCAGTAGCTGAAACTTTGAATTGAGTATTCAATGCTTTGGCTGAATCCTTAATTTTTTCCACATTATCAGTGAAATCTACTTTATTAACCTCTGCTTTTATTTCTTCAGCAATTTCAGTAGCTACATTTTTCACTTCAGTAGCGATTGATTTGATTTCCAAATTATTGTTATTTTTTACTGTTACTTTTTTTGCAACTGGTTTTACAGTTTTTTTTGATTGCGTTGTCTTTTCCATTTTCTTATTTTTTTATATTTTGTTTCTTCTACTTAAATTGATGATACAAAATTATTAAATGGAGGTTACAGAAAAGTTACAAAGAAAATCCCAACTTTACTTGGTTGGGATTTTTGCTTTTTAGTACGCAATTATGAATCATTAACCTGGATCTGTTTCTGCCCCAGTTTTGGAGCTCAACAAACCTTTAAATGCTTCCTTTACAGAGCTTGAATGGTTCAAAACTTTATTTACTTCTTGTGTAATGGGCATCTCAATGCCATAAATTTCTGCTAATTCCATTACAACATTACAAGTTTTCACTCCTTCTGCGACCATTTTCATTTCTGTAATAATTTCTTTGATATTTTTGCCAAGCCCTAATTGCATTCCCACATAACGGTTTCTGCTATAGGGGCTTATGCATGTAGCGATCAAATCTCCCATTCCTGCCAGACCTGCAAAAGTCATGGGTTTACCTCCCATGGCTTCTCCTAATCGGGTCAGCTCTGCTAGGCCTCGTGTGATCACAGCCGCTCGGGTATTATCCCCCGCACCTGCACCATCCCCCATACCTGCAGCAATGGCAATCACATTTTTTAAGGCTCCGGCTATTTCACAACCAATCACATCATCATTGGTATAAACCCTAAAAAGGCCGGAATTAAAAACTTTTTGTAAGGGGGCTGCCAACCTTTTATCTACCATAGCCAATACTGCTGCTGCCGCTTGTCCTTTCAGGATTTCTTTAGCTAAATTTGGCCCGGTGAGCACACCAACCGGATGGCCAGGCAAAATTGATTCTATGATTTCTGTATTTCTTAATCTGGTACCTTGCTCCAATCCCTTTGAAAGACTTATGATGGGTACCCAAGGTCTTATTGAACATTTTGCTTTTTCCAAAACTGCCCTGCAAACCTGGGTCGGCACTGCGGTTACAATAATATCTGCATCCTTTAAAACAAAATCTAAGGACTCACTAGCTTTTAGACTTTCTGTCAAGCTAAAATCTGCCAAATATTTTTCATTTCGATGATATTTATTAATGCTTTCAACAGTCTTACCATCTCTTGCCCATAAGATAGTTGGATTGTTTCTAGCCACTAATGAGGCGACTGTGGTACCCCAAGAGCCACCACCTAATATACTAACTTTAAGTGCCATATGTTTTTATCGGATAGATTTCTCAATAGATTAGAATATCAAAATGATTCCATTTGGCTTAGAATATGCCAACGATGAGGTAAATATATCCAAAAATGTTTAAATGAAAATAGAGTTTTTGGGAGGATGGGTACTTTCTCAGTCTAAAATAGTCTCTTAAAAAGTAGTTAGAAAAGTAAAAATTGACATTTATACTTCAAGACTTGCTAAAGTCAAGGTTATTTCATGATTTTAAAAGGGGAGTATTGGGAAAATAGATAAAATATTAAAATTATTTATTCAAGATTTTTTCATTGCTAATAATTATAAATAACACTCCTCTGGAAATATAGTTATCACGTGTTCACACTTTGAATAGGTAATTAATAAACTAATCTGAATGTTTAGATTCATAACCAACCGTTGGTTAGTTGGTACATATCCATTCAAATCAACTTTAATCCCTTCATTTATATTTTCTTCAATCATATTTTGAATTTTTCCTTCAAAGTCCTTGACACCAACTGCATTTATCAAATCTATTGCATTTCGCAATGTAATATTATTTTTATCTACACCAACCAAAGTACCCAATGCATTCAATATATCGCCCCTTCTACTTGATTCAATTGTAATCACTTGTGATTTATTCAACAAAACTTTTTTGCCATTATCACCATCAACCACTGCCTCTATTTGAATAGTTTGAGCAGTATTAGCATCCTCTACATTAGCTCCAGCTGAAATACTTTGTAAAGTAACTTTATCAATTTTGCCGTCGTCGAAATAATAACCATTTTTTGCTAACTTAGAAGTAATATCGACTTCATTAATAATTTTAGTGGAAGTAAATGCACCTACTTGGTTAATGTTATAAGATAGATCTATTTTTAATGGTGCTGTTATTGTAAACTTGGACTTTCTATAACAACCGCATAGTACAATTACAAAAAATAAAGGGATAATATAGGTTATTTTCATTGCTTTAAAAATTTAGGCCTATACCCAAAGCAACGGCTATTGGGCTAATCAAATTAATTTGGGTATGGATTCTTAATACACTTACTTTTAGTCCGGCTCCCAATCCAATTAAAAGTGGATTTTTATTGGTTAATTGAACGCTATAATCCTTCTCATCTGAAGAATTGTAATAACTAATATTTTGCTTGCCACTTTGATATCCCAAATAGGTAAAATAGTGAAAGTTTTTGGACTGTTGGCCGGCATAAACACCAACCTTAAATGTCTTTAAATCGCTATACTTTCCTATTTGCAAGTCTTGATAATTCAATTCGGTGGTGACAATAAACTTTGATTTTTTCAAAAAATACTTCCCAATATCATGCCTGATTCCAACTCCCATTAAACTTAACTTTCCAAAATCGTCATCGAAGTTAAAGGCCATGTATCTAAAGCTAATTTCGGTGCCAAACAAACTGCCGATAGTGATTTGAGGAGCTGCTAAACTTATAGCTTTCAATCCTAACCCAGCAGGAAAAGTATAGGAAGTGCCATTTTTACCTTCCACTACAGTAATGCTTGAAGGACCTAAAACGGTTGAGACTTTGGCAGTCTGGGTGGGAGTAAAATTCTCAGGTGTTTGGCTCTCAAAATACTTTAGCTTGTCGCTCAGGATAAATGAGGTAGTGGTAATAACTCCAAAGTAGACATGAAAGCCGCTGTCAATGGAGGTTTTATGCGCTGTGCCCGTATTAAATGATGAAGTAAGCACATCAGTTACCGGCTGTAAAAAACTGTTGGCATTACCCCCTTTATAGTTTCCAATAAAAGTATCTAATTTTTGGGCTTTCAAATGAAATGATACTAGTAATAATTGAAAGAGCAGTATTTTATAGATAGGATGCATAGTAATTAGGATTTTTTCGCTCCCTAAAATTATTTAGCTTAATGGCTACTATCAATACCCTTTGGAGGGTATTTTTTGTATATTTAAACCATGAAAAATTGGCTATTCTATATCCTTTTCCCTTTATTATTCTTCCAGACAGCTTTTGTGGAAGCACAAGAAATATTAATTGAAAGCAATTTTCAGCATACCTTATTGGGAAATCGTGTGGCAATTTTTGAAGACAAATCA
Organism: Bacteroidota bacterium; assembly: GCA_040385875.1. Lineage (GTDB taxonomy): Bacteria > Bacteroidota > Bacteroidia > Cytophagales > Spirosomataceae > JANMZR01. The sequence continues at coordinate 29,439 of JAZKGO010000154.1, read as the reverse complement.
AAAAAGATGATTTTTGAAGAGGCAATTAATCAAAAATTTCTGGCACACTCAAAATCTTCAATTAATATTGGTTTTACCAATTCTTACTATTGGGTAAAATTTCGACTTAAAAATACTGATTCTTCAAAAATTTCGCTGCTTTTAGAAATAAGTAACCCTCATATTAATAAACTGCAACTATTTACAGTAAAAGGCGATAAAGTGTCAAAAAGCGTGCTTACTGGCGATCATTTCCCCTTTTCGCAAAGACCGTATATACACCCTCATTTTGTTTTTCCACTAGAATTAAATTCTGACGAAAGTGCTGAATATTATCTTTGGGTGGACAAGCATGGGGAGCAGCTTCAATTACCCATTGATTTATGGGCAATACCTAGTTTTACAAGCTATAACAACTTTCTCACCTATTTTGTAAGTATGATGCTTGGCATAAGCAGCTTATATGTTTTGATAAGCTTTTTATTGTGGCTATTTTTTAGGCAATATCTTACTTTTTATTACTTCTTGTATACATTGGCTGCTTGGGTCTTTTTAGTAGCTCATGCCGGTTTTGGATTTGAATATATTTGGCAAAATTCTATTTGGTGGGCAAGTTCTGCACGACCGGTTTCTTCTATCTTGTTTTACTTTTTTTCTCTTCTTTTTGCAAGAAATTTCTTCAATATTTCGAAAAAGAATCCTTACCTAGACCTTCATACTAAAGTTATACTTTTCCTTTTATTAGTAGTTTTATTGGCATTTTTGTCCCAAAGTCCACAGTTGAATCTAATCAAAAATCATTGGTATAATCCCACTTTCTATGAGGGTAACGATCTTATGATTGTGATGAAAGCAACTTACTTGATTATTTTGGCAGCACTCTGGAGCATTATTGGTATTGGAATTTACTTTTATATAAAGACGAAAAAGGCCGAAAATCTTTGGTTTACACTTGGCTTTTCTATGGTTATGATATCAGGAACCATGGTTATTTTTATATTTTGGGGGTATGTGCCTGACAATTATTTCACTCAAAATATTCCTTTAATCTCGCAGCCTTTAGAAATTATCATCATTTCATTTTTATTAGCAAATCGTTATAAAAACATTTATATCCAAAATGCTAAATTTTCAGCCGAATTAGCGGATCAGCGGCAGCAGAATGCAAGACATTTGTTAGAAGGACAAATGATTGAAAGACACCGATTATCGCAGGAACTACACGATGGTATAAGCTTAACACTTGCCAATATAAGACTTAGACTTTCGATGTTGGCCGATAAAACCCAATCAGATGAAATGAACGAATTGGTAGAAAACTTAGGAGTGGTGGGGCAAGATGTCAGGCAATTTTCGCATGCCCTATCTCCAGTAATGCTTGAAAAATATGGCTTAGTGGATGCTATAGAAGGTTTGATAGAGACCGTTAAGGCCACTAATCAAAATCTCGCAATCGGTTTTTCACATGATCCAATTGATGAATCAGGTTTGGCTATTTTGTTAAAACAAACTATTTATCAAATTACACTTGAACTCCTCAATAATATTGTTCGTCACGCTCATGCACATCGGGTTGAGTTGAAATTAAGGATAAAAAATAACCATCTATTTTTAGAAATTTCCGATGACGGAATTGGATATGAAATATTAGTAAAATCAAATGGGATTGGATTGCAAAATATTCAAGCCAGAGCTGAATCCTTGAACGGTAAATTCACTGTAAAAAGGCAAAATAAGGGTATGAGACATGTAATAGAAATTCCAATTTAAGCTGAATAAAAGTTAATTTCCTAACTGGTCAGGTGGTTTTCAAATGCAAATTTAACTAATTCGGTATTGGTATGAAGGTTAAGCTTCTTCAATATATTTTTCTTATGTGTATGTACAGTATGCTTGCTAATGTTTAACTCAGTAGCTATTTGTTTTTCTTCCAATCCGTTGATAATCAAGTTGATAATTCTTTTTTCCTGATATGACAAATTGGTAATTTGAGAAAACTCATCCATACCTACAAGCTGTTTATTACTAAAGTGGCTAATCGTTTTACTCAAAAAAACATTTCCATCACCTATCACAGATAAAGCTTCGAGCCAATCTTTTTTTGTAGCATCTTTCAAAAGATAACCATCGATACCAAAGCTAAGGGCTTTTTTTACCAAAACGGACGTTTGATAAGATGAAAATATAAGAATTTTGAGCTGAGGAAATCTATCTTTCAATTCAGGTATCAGTTCAATTGAATTTTTACCACCCAGATTCAAATCTAGTATTAATATATGCGGATTATGGTGAATACAAGCACTAATAATTTCTTTTTCACTGCTAATTGTAGCAACAATTTGATAATCTGCCGATTGTTCAAATAGGAGTTTTACGCCTTCCAAAACCACTGGATGGTCGTCGGCCAAAATGAGATTTAATCGTTTTTCATCCATACTCAATCCATTTAAATATTGAGATTTTAATTGGGAATGAATAAATTTCTTACTTCATAAAAATAATTTTAAACTACTCATAATTAATGAAATACAAGTAATTAAAATGTAATATGTTACTTATTTTTTGTTTTTACAATCTCATTTTCATGATCCTTTTGACCCAATTCTTTCAAAAACATTTTCCTGATTTTCAATATGTTTGAATCGAAATTTTCTTTGGTCCATTTTTTTGTGGAGATGGGTGGTAATACAATCACTTCAACCAAAGTTGGATTGAACACATTTTGGCCTCTTGGCATTACATCGTGTGCATTTTTTAATATAATGGGGATGATTGGCACCCTTGCTTCCATGGCCATGTGAAAGGCTCCTTTTTTAAACTTTCCTAAAGTATAATCGTAACTTCGAGTCCCTTCTGGGAAAATTACCACTGAAATCCCATTTTGAAGGCTCTCCACTGCGGGTTTTAAAGCCTCAATTGATTTTTCTTTATCAGCTCTATCCAAAAATATAGTCCCCGAAGCTTGTAACATTTGTCCCAAAATCGGCATTTTTTGAAGCTCCTTTTTGGCTACTCCTCTAGCATCTTTCCTAATTAATTTAAGTGCAATCAGAAAGTCGGCATTACTTTGATGATTCAGAATAAATACCGCTGGGCGATTGCTCCAAAGATATTCCTCCCCTTTAATGGCCAATTTAATGCCTGCTACGGCTGCGCCAAAGTCGCCCAATGAAGCCATCATACTTTCCACACCTTCTGACCAACTCATTGAATTAAGGCCACTTGCCAATCCTTTTAAAATAGCTGGCACAAATATTCCCGTAGCCATACCGGTACGCACCAAGTTGGTGATTTTCGAGCTATTTTCTTCCGTAAATCGTAATATGGGCCAATCGTTTTGAAAAGCCAAAGTGGATAATTTTGTATCGGGATTGATCGGTCTTGGCTTACCAACAATTTCCAATAATGGCAAATCTTCTGCACTATCTGTATAAAAATAGCTTTTATGCATATCGAGATTAAAAGCCTCTGCCATTTCACGACCAGCATGTGCTTTGCCTTCCCCCCAGCAAGCTGGTTCAATAATATTTCCTGTAAATTTACCCTTTTCAACTTCCATTCGGGTGCAGCGCACATGAGCGATTCCTAGATCACGAGCCACTGGCTCCACCTGATAGGGCGTTGCTGCTGAAACAATGGCCACCGTATGGCCTTTGGAAATATGTGCCGCCACTAAAGCCCTTGATTCAGGAAAAATGGCATTCGCTAATGATTTATGATAAACCTCCTCCCCCACCTCAATAAAAACTTGCTCTGCCACTCCTTTCACCCCTTTGGCCGAAATACCTGCCAAACTTGCAAAATTGCCATTGCCAGATGCATAGCTCAATACTCCTGTAAACTGGCTAATGAGCTCCTTCGACGAAAATTTGCCACTCATCAATCTGGTTTTCACAAAATCTTTTGCCGAAAAACCATTGATTAAAGTCCGATCCAAATCAAAAAATGCCCCTATATGCGGGCCCGATTCACCATCTAAAATTTCTTGAGTGATGCCTCGAGTTTTGGAGCCTGGTACAATTTCTCGGTCCACAGGCACTTCTATTTCATTTTTCCCGTGCTTTTCTAAGGTGAAATTCTGTAATTGATTCAATCTCTGAGCAAGGCCTTCAATATGTGTATTGAACTGCTCAATGACTTCGGTTTTGGATTTACTTTTTTCCGGAATAATATGTAAGTTTTCAGCTAATCTGATTCCATTTTGCAAAAAAGGTTTTGAAACTGCCTCCGCACGACGAATTTGACCCAACCAATGCATTTCTTCTCCTAAAAATAAGCAATACTCTGTAAATTTATTGATTTCAAAATCTATCTGATAATCCCAAACTTTAAGACCCTGCGCCACCACTCGATAGGCTTCCACATAATTATTCAAAATTACTGGAGCTACTAAAATGGTCTGTTTTTTCAGTAAATTGGACAGATCAAAATTTGGGTCAATTATTTTTTCAAAACAATTTGGCATCATGAATTCCAGCTCAGCCTCAATCTCATTAGTGAAAATATCCTTTGTCGAATAAAAAAATTCAAACTTGAAAAAATCTCTTAACTCCATTATTTCAGTCCAAAATTTCAAACCTCGATCGTTGTTTTTGATTTTTGCAATTTTCAAAAAAGCCAGCTCAATAAAAGCACGGTGAAAAAGATGCTGAACCGACATATTAGCATAATAAGTAGCTTGCAAATACTTTTCTCGGTTTACAGTATACTTTGTATGCAGGCTCTCACCATGCTGTGACAGTATATTTGCTTTTATCAATAAGTTCAGAGCAGTAGTTACTGATTCTCCAACGGGTCTGCCCCTATCGACCAATGCATCTAATTTATGGCTTTCTATCAATTGCATAAGCCCTGCCACATGGCTTTCGATGCCCTTTTTTGTAAGAGCAAACTTGCTCAATACCGCCATGCAAACCAACGATACCGTGGTGATTGGAGTAATTTCATTGATTTTATTGACCAATTTAAAAGCCAATGAAGAGATGGTATTTTCGGCAATTATATTTTCGACATTTTCAGGAGAATTGGCATAACTATGGTTTTCTTTTAGCTCAATGGGGCTCCCAATTCTTAGGGATATTTTACCGAGCTTATCCTTCCCCATTTTTCTAAAATAATTATACAACCATTTGATGTTTTCTGGATTTTTCTTTTTGCCACGACCTTCCTCGGTCATTTCATCCACATCAGGAATCAAGTCATAAACAATTGAAACAGGTACATATTTAGCTTTCAATTGGGCATCCTGATTGGCCTCCATTATGTATTTTAAAATACCCATTTGTGGCCAAACTAGCTTGCCGGTACGGGAACGGGTACCTTCAATCGCCCACATAAAATGCGATTGTTTATTGAGCAAATAGGTAATAAAATGCCGCAATGTGGCTTTATAGACTGGGTTGTCTTTGAATGAGCGACGAATGAAAATTGTGCCGTTTTTTCTGGCCAGTTTGCCCACAATGAATAGGTCAAGGTTAATCCCAGCAAAAAGAAATGGCAATGGCAAGCCGTGCCTTACCAGTACCAATGAAAGCACCAACAAATCGATATAAGACTTATGTGTGAGTACAAATGCAATAGGATTTTGACGCATCATTTTTGATAATGCCTTCATTTCCAATGGATTGATATCAATTGCTTTGTCGTAACCTTGCGCTATCATGTATTGAAATGCCTCTATGAAAGCTATATTGGCAGTTGATTCGTGTTCCGTAAATAGTTCATGTAGGTATTGTTCCGCCTCGACATTTACTTGGACTTGACTGAGTTCTTTTTGAATTGAGATTCGAGCTAATTTTTTCTGAAAATCAGCATTTTGCAAAATATTTTGAATGGCTATCGTTGATGAATTTGTTTGCATGAATTTTTACTGTTTCAATTTGATTGATGAAATCAACAGAAGAAGATTAATCTTTTTGTGCAATAAATGAAATTTGTAATCGGTATTGCAATTATCGAATTTAACCAAATAGTTTTCTAAAAGCAACAATATTGGATTAGGAATAAGAAACCTCCAAAAATAAAACCATTTTATTATTTTTTTGTATTATTTTTACATGACTTCCTCTCAACAAAGGTTTTCAAAATAGTTATTAAGTTTTGTTCTCATTTTATGAATTTTATCAAACTTGCAATTATTCGAGAACTCATACTAACCTGATTGAAACGATAATTAATTAAATGTTAAATTTTATAAAGCGACCTTCTATTTTATGGTTACTAAGTGAGCCAGGAAGGGCTATTCTTGAATTGGGTCTCACCATACCCATCAGCAACTTGTTGAGTAAACAAAAGTCTGGCGATGGGCATCCTGTGATGGTCTTACCTGGTTTTATGAGTTCAGCTCGCTCCACCAAAATATTAAGAAAGTTTATCTCAAATTTGGGCTATGATGTATACGATTGGGGACTTGGCAGAAATGTCGGGAAAATTGATTTCATGGTACTTTTACTCGAAAGAATTGAGGAGATTCACCAAAAAACTGGCCAGCAAATAAGTTTAGTGGGCTGGAGCTTGGGAGGTATTTTTGCCCGTCAAGTGGCCAAAGAAAGACCTGAATTGATCCGTCAGGTAATCACATTGGGCACTCCATTTGGGGGATTGGCCGAACCTAATAATGCCGAATGGATCTATCGATTAATCAATGGCGGCCAGAAAGTAAAGAATGTAAATAGCTCATTTTTAGACGATTTGCCCCATCCCACACCTGTACCTACCACCTCTATCTATTCAAAAGAAGATGGGATTGTTCCATGGAATCTTTGTATGGAAGCGGTTGAAGATACCATTCATCAGAATATACAAGTGAGAGGTAGCCATATCGGAATGGGCGTCAACTCGTCAGTATTTTCGATTATTTCAGATAGGTTGAAACTCAGTAAAGAAAACTGGCAAAAATTCAGTTCTAATGGATTTTTGAATAGGAAAATTTTTTATCCGTCATTGTGAGAACCTAGTTGCTTTTATCCTCAAAAATAAACTCTCCTTTTACCAGCCAAGAAAAACCAAAAGCCCAAAGCATGATAGTTTCCAGCACAAATATTGGTTTATATGAGGCTAGGTAGGCCTTTATACTTTCATTCAAATAGAGGATTGCCATCAAGATAAGGCAGGCAATTATAGTATAACCGCAAGCTTTATAGATTTTATTTCGAATCTCCTTTTCAGGTGTTTGGTCCTTTTTTTTCCCAGATTTGGTAAATAATCGAATGGAGATATAGGCCAAGACAACAAAAAACAAAGCTGCTGCAACGGTATGAACATCTTTAAAATAGTCAGGAAATGGATATGGGGATATTTCGAAATTGCAAACAAGCCCTTTTTGATTAGTGGGGAAAATGGCAGTGAGAAACCCAAAAATACTGGCTATCCGAGGGGCGTTGTTATCAGAATGATAGCCTTTGTAAGTAAATAAAAAAAAGGAAATTGCACAGATAATTCCTGTAAATAAATTGCCAGCTGAGGTATAATAGTACTGGCTAAGCGAAATCTGAATTTCGTTGCAAGGGCCTATCAGATAGCTATATAGCATCAAAATTATTGGCAAAAATATACCTAAAAAGCCAACAGCTTTTCTGATTTGGAGATAGGAGATTACAAGTGGTTCATTTTCCATAATTAGGTTAATTTTCTTGTAAATATATCATTTATTCCAAATCAAAAAAAGAGTATAAATACCTGATTTTTGTTCGATTTCAGCTATTTATGATGGAGTTCGCATTTAAAAAAGTAGTCTACTTACTCTCCTACTTTTACGACCTTACCCTAAATCCTTCTCCAAAAAGAGAAGGACTTTTGCCCTGCTTTCTATAATTTTTGGACAAAAAATTATAGAAAGCTTTAAATGAGAGTTTTTTGAAGTTATTTATAATCTGAATTAAATCAATGTCATTGAGTTCTATCTTGCTCTTTTTTTCAAACTTTCAACCGAGATAGTCATCATTCTACCCATTTTTTGTTTGCCACGATAAGTAATAACTTTTAATTGCGAAGCTCCTTTCGGTACAGAAATGGGCGATTGATAAATCGGATAAAAGGCATCAGGTGGCGAATTATCCCAAGAATAATGAATATTTAAATCAGATAATTCAGTAGTTAATTCGGTGAGAGGCATTCCATTATTATCTTTTTTTACTTTTACAGCAGCATCATACATCGCTGGTGAATAATTGATTTCTCCCGCCTCAAATCTTTTAAAATGTTGTTCCACTTTCCCTGAAAATTTATCCCAATTTTTTGAGGAACCTGGCGACCATGCCACTTCAGCAGTAGCAAAGGCTCTTGGCCAAGTCATGTATTCAGCATAGCGCCTAGTGTACAATTGCTCGCTCCAAAGGTTGGCTTGTACACCTTTCACCAATTTTGGATCCATGCCAGCCACAATCGGTTCATACGAATAAGCCTTTTTCAACAATAAAGTAGCATACACTTTCGCCTCAAGAGCTGAGTCGGCTTGCATATAATCGATATAGCAATAAGTGGTCGGCGTCATCACCACTTCATGGCCTTGCTTCACGGCTTCGATGCCCCCTTTTTCACCTCTCCAGCTCATCACGGCTGCCCCATCTGCTAAGCCACCTTCCAATATTTCATCCCAGCCGATGGCTTTTTTACCTTTACTTGACACAATATTCACCACTTTTTTTGTGAAATAGGATTGTACTTCATCCATATTTTTCAAACCTTCCTTTTTCATTAATTCGGCGATAGCGGCATCTTTTTCCCAATAGTTTTTCGGGCATTCATCGCCACCAATATGTACATAATTAAATGGAAACAAGCTAGCCAACTCGCCGAAAACGGTATCTAAAAATGTATAAACTTTGGGATTGGCTGGGTTTAATGTATTATCCAAATAACCTTTTACGTGCGGTCCACTCCAATCGAAAAGTACTTCCCCTGAGCGTACCTGATATTTTTCCACTCCAGGTGTAAACGAAAGCTCAGGATAGGCTACCACAGTAGCCAGCGAATGCCCTGGAACGTCAATTTCGGGCAAAATATCTATGTTTTTTGTTTTGGCATAAGCCACAATTTCCTTTATATCTTCTTGGGTGTAAAAGCCTCCATAAGTACGGGGTTCATCGGCAGGAGGTGTATCGAAAGTGTTGAAATAACCCACTCTTTCAGCATTATAAGCACCTTTTTTAGTCAAATTGGGGTAAGCTTTTATCTCAACTCTCCAGCCTTCATCATCGGTCAAATGCCAGTGCAGCAAATTATATTTATATCGAGCCATATTATCAATATACAATTTCACATCAGCTTTTGAGAAGAAATGTCGAGCCACATCCAGCATTAAACCTCTCCAACCGAAGCGAGGATAATCAGTAATTTCAACTGCAGGAATACTCCATTTAATTCCTTTTTGAACGGTGCTGTTTTCAATTTCAGCAGGCAAAAGTTGTAGCAAACTTTGTACGCCATAAAATAAACCAACTTCAGTATTGGCTTTTATGGTTACTCCTGAATTAGTTACAGAAAGCGTATAACCCTCCTTTCCTAGGTCGGATAATGGGGTATTGGTTAAGGCTAATTTTATTTGGCCTATCTTCCCCTTTCTATTTACAAATGACTGATAACCAGTAGCTTTTGTCAATTTTTCTTGCAAAAAACTAACCGTTTCATTTTCCAATTTTGGTGCAGAAATATCAATTATTTTGGGTAAAATAAAGCTACCTTTTTTCTCCACCAAGCTTACAGGCTCTGGAATGATTGAGATTTTTTGGGCTTGTGAATAAAAAGATACAATAATTAAAAATAGTAGAAAGCTGCTGTGTTTTTTCATTGATATTAATCTATTATTAAAAAAAAATGATGGAAAATAAATTAGGAATTTAATCTGATTTTTCTGAAATCAGATAATGTTTTGATATTAAGCAAATTTAAAATTGGATAACAGTATCGATATAGAAGCCATATCAATTTACCATAAAATGGAAAAATAATCAATTCTTTATTGGCCTCAACTCCATTGATTATTTTTGAAACAGCTGCATCTGTCTCCAAAAGGTTAAATGGATTTATACCCATTGCCGCTTCTTTTTTAACATTGTTATAAATTGCATTATCATAAATATTTGATTTGATATAACCTGGGCAAACTGCTGTTACATTGATACCAAACTCTCTGGCCTCGGCTCTTAACACTCTCGAAAAGCCTACAATCGCAAATTTTGTTGTAGAATAGGCTCCCATCGTTACACTTGGAACTAGCCCTGCTAATGAGGCCGTATTAATAATATGTCCAAAACCTTGCCTTAGCATTAAACTGTAAGCCTCTGTTGCACAATTGATTACCCCATTTATATTTATACTAATAATTTTTTGCCATTGAATTATATCGATATCTCTTATTTCGCCAGCGACTGCAATTCCAGCATTGGCATATACATAATCGATTCGCCGGTATTTTTGGAAAATATCAGAAAACGTTTGCTTAACTGCTTGGTAATCGGCAACATCTAGCTGCATTTTTTCGATACTATTTCCCAGAGATTTTAAACCTTCAAAATCAATATCCAACGCAATGACTTGGTGGCCCTGTTCATTCAATTGAATTGCCAATTCCTTTCCAATTCCTGCTGCGGCACCAGTAATTATTGTTATTTTTTTCATTAAATGATTTAAATGGAACAACAATAGTTCAAAAAGATTTGACACCTTTTTGAAAGTTGTCAAACCTAAATAATTAATTATTTACTGATGAAAACTTCCACCAATAAATTTCAATGCATCCACAATGCCTGTACGCCAGTATTCCCATGTGTGGCCGCCGTCACGCACACGGAATTCGTGCGGTACTCCTTTGTCTTTCAGGGCTTTATGCAGGCTCATGTTACCGTTGATTAGAAAATCATCGTCGCCACAATCAATCCAATATTTTACTTTTTTAAGGTCGTCAACAGATTTTTTGGATACAATGCTTAGCGGATTATTGGCGTACCAAGTTTCATTTAATCTGTCTTTTCCCTGTAAGCCTTTCCCATATAAAACAGCAAAGGTACGGTCGTAGCTGTCTTGCGAGACTTTTACGGCATCATCATCATCCCAAACGGCACCACTCAAAGGTGCACAAGCTGCAAAAAGTTCAGGATGTTTTAGGGCAAAAACCAACGTACCAAATCCTCCCATTGATAAACCCGCCACTCCTCTGTATCTTTTTTCAGTTTTTACTCGATAGGTCTTTTCAATATAAGGCATAAATTCTTTGATGAAAAAATCCTCGTAAAGTACAGTTCCGTCAGAATTATTGATGTACCATGCCACACCTCCATCGGGCATAGCAATAATCATTGGCGGAATGGTGCCGTCGTTAATAGCCTTATCCGCATATCGATTGATTTCACCATATTGCAACCAACCTGTATCATCATCGGTATAGCCATGTAGCAAGTAGGTGATTGGATATTTGCGTTGGGAGGTTTCATAATCAGCCGGTAAATACATAGTAAAATGCACTTCTTTTCCTAAAATTTTACTGTTCAAAGTAAGCCCTTCCTGCACTTTCCCCATTTGCGAAAATGTAACATAACTAATTGATAATAAGGTAATTAATGTTAATATTTTTTTCATAGGTGTTTTTTAATTGTTAAATTGCTTTATTGTTAAATTGTTTTTTATCTATTCTCATGAGTATCACTCCCAATTCCATTGTGGGGTATTGTAGTTTGACCATGCGGTGGTCAAGTTCGAAGTAGTTCTGAAGGTTTTGCAACTTGTTCAACTCATCATTCATCACTTATCACTTTTGCAAGCTCCACTCATCCATTACATTTTCCAATATACTTAATGGTACATTTCCAAAAGCTAATATTTTATCATGGAATTTGGCTATATCGAATTTATCTCCCATTTGTTTTTCATATTTAGTCCTCAACTCCCTGATTTTCAACGCCCCAATTTTATAACTAAGTGCTTGCCCAGGTATGGCCATATATCGTTCGATTTCGGCTTCAGCAGCTTGTAATGAAGTGGGCTCATTGTCTAATGAATATTGGATGGCCTTTTCCCTACTCCAACCTTTTGAGTGAATTCCCGTATCCACCACTAGTCGAATGGCTCGGTGCATTTCGTCACCCAATGCCCCAAAATACATATAGGGATCTTTGTAAATCCCCAATTCATTTCCTAAACTCTCACAATAAAGTGCCCATCCCTCGCCATAAGCACCATTCCAATAATACTTTCTGAAGTCTGGCAAATCATTATTTTCCATTTG
>JAZKGO010000154.1:14078-17140 GCA_040385875.1 Bacteroidota bacterium | reverse complement strand
TCAGGTGTCTTGAAGATGCAAAACTTTGGATCCTCAGTTACATATTTAAAAAATGATTTTAGATCGCCCTTATAACCCACCTGAGTCCTAATTTTTTCCATTTCACCACGAATTCTGGCTACTTCTGAGAGCCCCAGTTCGTGTATTTCCTCTGCCGACCTATCAGTGGTAGTCCAGTATCTTATCCAATATTGATAGTTTTCTTTTCCATTGGGTAATGCGTCCACTCCGGAAGTTAGTCGAGCTTTCGGTAAATACTCATTCTGAAAAAAGTCGCCTAGTTTCTTAAAGGTTGGCACTAACTTTTCCTTAATTGCTTTTTCATAAGCCGCTGATATTCTGGCCTTTTCATCCGCCGAAAGGCTATCAGGCATCTTATTGATAGGACCATAAAACAATGATTTTTTAGGATCGGTCACCACTTGCTCATACATTTGTGGAATCACTTTTTTTACCAATGATTTGGGCAAAACATATCCCTGAGCCATTCCTTTACGCATATTGGCAATGGCAGTATCAGCCCAAATAGTAAAACCATTGATACGTCCCAAAAAGTTTTGGTAATCCACTGAGCTCTTGAAAGGTTGATCCGATTCACCAGATCCGAATTGCATAAAAGTAAGGTGAGTACCCCAAAACTGGTGAATGGGAACAAGCTCGGGATGAAACTTTTTGGCCTCCTCCTGCATTTCAAAATTTCGTTTGAGAATATCAAAACTTATACGGTCATTTTCGTCCAATGCCCCCCTATTAATTTTCATTAATTCGGTATAATAGGCCAACCTAAACGAATCTCTTTTGGCGATAAATGACTGGCTCAGGTCGTTACTGAATATTGCATTGTATTGAGTGCTGCCACGGGAAGTAGCGCTAAATGTATCAAAAGCTTCCTGGTCACGCCAGTAATCGGCTAATAAGGTTTGTAGATTTTTACTTTGCTCAGGATCAGAAGTTTCAGATTTTTTTTGGCAGGAAGAGCATACAAATACAGAGAGAACAATGAATATAAATAACTTTTTTAGCATGTTGAATTTGTTTAGAAATAAATATTAATCCTAAAATTAATACTATTTTCCTCGGTTAAAAAAAATATCAAGGCTAAATTTCCCTGCCCCAAAAAACAAATAAATTATCCCAATCAAAACGAATAAAAATGGGTGCTGATCCGCATACCAAAACTGCCCTTTACCTACTGTGAAAGTTATAAATAACATACTCATTATTAATAAGATAGCTCCCAATCTGGCAAATAAGCCCAGCGCCAATGAAAGACCTGAAATCAATTCAATCGCTTTGCCAGCTGTAACAATCAATTGTGGATTAGGGAAACTTTTGAACTGGTCCCAGCGACTGTATTCAGTTAATAATTGAGTATCAAAAACTTCCCAGCCATGATAAATCATTAGCAAACCCACTAGAATTCGGATGATGGAAAGTGCGTTTTGTTGGTTTTGTTGTAAAAAAGCAATCATCTGAATTTATTTAGGAATTTATTGCAATTTAGGTTTGATGGTTGGCAATTGCAATAGTAAATTTGGAAATGGGTTGTAATGTATAATCAAATAAAAGCTGGTCAGTACAAACTTTTAAATGCCCTAATCATCAAACAAAAACACTTCTAAACTAATTTAAAAAAATATGGAGAAACGACAATATTACATTGACTGGATTCGGGTTTTAGCATTTGGTGCTCTCATATTTTACCACACAGGTATGTTTTTTGTGAGCTGGGGCTGGCATGTAAAAAACAATGAAATTGTAAATTACCACGAAATTTGGATGGAACTCATCAATCCTTGGCGACTTTCTCTATTATTTTTCATCTCAGGAGTTGGGGTAAGTTTTGCCTTAAAATCGAGAACTGGTTGGCAATTTATAGGCGAACGAACCAAAAGATTATTGCTACCTTTAATTTTTGGTATGTTGGTAATTGTACCTCCACAGATCTATTTCGAGCGAATTCAAAATCATGAAATAACCCAAAGCTACCTCGATTTTTACCCGAGTGTCTTCAATTTTGTACCTTACCCAGCAGGCAATTTTAGTTGGCATCATCTTTGGTTTGTGACTTATCTATGGGTTTACTCAATATTAGCCACACCACTTTTTACTTGGCTAAAAAACCATTCTAATATTTTTAAATTTAATACTCATTTTGGTGATTATATCAAATTGCTTCTCTGCATATTTCCACTCAGTATTACCTATATTCTATTAAGTAAAGATTGGGAAATAACCCATAATCTGACCTCAGACTGGTATAATTTCACACTTTCATTACTACTTTTCATTTTAGGTTACATAATTGGTGGCCAATCACAGAACTGGGAATTGATTGAAAAATATCGCAAAATCAATTTTGGAATAGCGGCTTCAATTATGACCATATCATTAAGTTATGATGCTATTTTTGGACCATTATCTGACGAACACTTTTGGGTGCTTTGCCTTAATAGCGTGCTAAAAATGCTATTCATTTGGTGTATAATTCTGGCCATTTGTGGCTTTGCCAAACATCACTTAAATTTCAAAAACTCATTTATTGGATATGCCAATAGGGCGGTCTATCCGTTTTACATTTTGCATCAAACGATTATTATTATCATCGGTTTTTATATGGCCGACTGGGTAATTTCTCCCTTATTCAAGTTCTTTTTAATTGTAATCGGCACATTTGGTCTCTGTGCATTTTTATACCATTTCTTGATCAGGCCTTATTCAATTATGAGATTACTTTTTGGTGTAAAATAAATTGCAGTTGATTAATCAAAAACTTAATATGCACTCTTACGAAATTTTTCAGACTTTTAAAAATCATCATAATGAAGCCATCGCCATCCAAATGGCGGCTTATATGAAAAACAAATTTCCCTTTTTAGGAATCAAAAGTCCTGATAGAAGGCTGTTGGCTAAGCCTTTTTTAAAAGAGAAATCAAAGTCAAAAATGATTGATTGGGATTTTATTGTCGAGTGCTTTACCATGGAAGAGCGAGAATACCAGTATTTAGCATTAGATTATTTGATTTTGATGAAAAAATACTATCAAAAGGAAGATATTGATA
>JAZKGO010000154.1:10762-13978 GCA_040385875.1 Bacteroidota bacterium | reverse complement strand
GCTGATTTTGTGAACCAATACAAAACTCAAATGCATCCATTGAGTGTGCGTGAAGCCAGTAAATATTTGAAAATAGAAATTTCAGTTAATCAAGGGCCAGAGGGACGGCAATATTTTGTAACAACGTGACTTTAGTCCGTTGGTTTACGACCAGTCCAGTGGATTAAAATCCACGGTTACAAGATACTATCGTCCCTCTGGGACTTTGTTAGGCTATTTATCATTAATCCAAATGTCGAATTGGTGATTGATAAAAAGGAAGTAAATAGGTTAAATCATTACATAACAAAAATTTGCAAAATCAAAATCGAATGAAAAAACTCATAATATTAATCTCTTTTCTAAATATTTTTACCGTTTCTGCTCAAGAACATTTAGCGCCTGCTCCTGATTTTTCACCTCACCTGATGCTTTAAAAAATTATTATTTAGCACTCAACCAGTATTTATGCGCTGGTTTAAAAGACCAAAATTCAGCAAGAATAATCGTAGCGCCAGCTTTTTCCATTGAATATATTGTAGCTGTTGAATCTGATAAAGATGAAATTTTCATTTTTATCAGAACATTTGAAAAGTCAATATATCGTCATGAAGACCTTATTGAAAAAGGCTTGGTAAGAAAAGTAGAATACAAACAAAAGATTACCAAGGAGTTAGCTGATTTGTTTAAAGAAATAATTTTTGAAGCAACAAGCAAAGCAAAATATCCGCCAAATGAATATTCTATAACACCTAGTGGTCATAGAGTACTAAATTTTGTTCATAAAACTGATGGTATAAGCTACTACTTTGTTACATTTATGCATTCCCATATAAGGGTTGGCCACACACATTTTCCCGAAGAAGATACAATCGCCGGTGAATTAGTAAAATTAGCCAGATTGATGAAGGCTGGCAGTTATGATCCAAAAGTACATAATCAATTGTATGAGTTTGGAAGTCGGTTACTCAATAAAATAAAAACTTCCTGAATTCAACACCGCAATACTAAACACACCACAATACAAACCTCTCTTTATTATATTATTCGCTCTATTTTGCAAAATCAATAACAGCCCTCATAGTAAAATATATTTCCTAACTTTACTGATCTAAAAAACTAGTATATCAGCCTCCTCAAATGCAAAAAAACTTAGCTATTCTATTCTTATTTCTGGGAATAAAAACCTTGAATGCTCAATTAATTACCATTCCAATTGAAACTTCTCAAAATGCAATGGTTTTACAAACCGACAAAAACAACCGTTTGGTCATCATTTATTTTGGTAAAAAACTGAGCCAACCGACTGAATATGAAGGAATAAGTAAAGCATTCAGATACACTGACAACGATAACATGGGTATTACAAATTCGGCTTATACCCCAAGTGGCACATGGAATTTGTTTGAACCCGCTTTAGAAATTCAACATGCTGATGGAAACACCTCCTCCGAATTGAAATACATAAGCCATCAATCAAAAAAAATTGAGGAGAATGTGCAACAAAGCAGTATTTTATTGAAAGACCCAGCCTATCCAGTAGAGGTAACTTTGTTTTTCAAAACATATGCTAAAGAAAATATAATGGAACAATGGGCTGAAATAAAGCACCAAGAAAAAGGAACAGTTACACTGAAAAAATATGCATCAGCCAATCTTCATTTCATTGCTAAAGACTATTATTTACATCATTATCATGGCAGTTGGGCAAAAGAAATGAAGCCAGAGGATACTAAATTGACGGCAGGAATCAAAACGCTAGATTCCAAATTAGGTACTCGTGCCAATTTGTTTCAACCTCCAAGCTTTATGCTTTCCTTTGACCGCCCCGCCACTGAAGAGGATGGCAAAGTATTACTCGGCACTTTAGCTTGGTCTGGGAATTTTAAGATTGATTTCGAAAAAGATTCTTATCAAAACCTTCGGTTGATTGCTGGGATCAATCCGCATGCCTCCGAATATTCATTGCTCGCCAATGAGGTTTTCAAAACACCGTCGTTTATACAAACCTATACTGAAAATGGTAAAGGCCAAGCCAGCCGAAATATGCACAATTGGGCCAGAAAATACCGCCTATTGGATGGTGAAGGCTCTCGATTGACCCTTTTGAACAACTGGGAGGCCACTTATTTCGATTTTGACGAAACAAAATTGACTGGCCTTTTCAAAGGAGCAAAGGATTTGGGAGTAGACATGTTTTTGCTCGACGACGGTTGGTTTGCAAATAAATACCCTCGAAATGGCGATACTGCTGGCCTTGGAGACTGGAAAGAAAATAAGAAAAAGCTCCCCAACGGGATTGGCTTTTTGGTAAAAGAAGCCACAAAAGCTGGAGTGAAATTTGGTATTTGGGTGGAGCCTGAAATGGTGAATCCAAAGTCGGAATTATATGAAAAACATTTGGATTGGGTAATTCGTGAACCGAATCGGCCTGAAACTTATTACAGGAATCAATTGCCGCTTGATCTCGCTAACCCTGAAGTACAAGATTTTGTCTACGGAATTTTGGATGATCTTTTCACCAAAAATCCTGACTTGGCTTTTATCAAATGGGACTGTAACGCAGTCACTTTCAATGCGCATTCCATGTATTTGGAGCGAAAAGGAAAGCCTCAAACACAATTATATGTTGATTATGTGAATGGTTTGTACAAAGTTTTGGAGCGGATTAGAGCTAAATATCCAAAAGTACCTATGATGCTTTGTTCGGGTGGCGGGGGTCGAGTTGACTATGAAGCCCTTAAATATTTTACTGAGTTTTGGGTTTCTGACAATACCGACCCATTGGAGCGTATTTTTATGCAATGGGAATATTCTTACTTTTTCCCGGCTATTGCTCAATGTAATCATATTACAGATTGGAGCAAGGTAGGTATCAAATACCGCACAGACGTGGCTATGATGGGCAAAATGGGCTATGATATTGTAGTGAGTAAGTTAGAGCCAAAAGAATTAGAATTTAGCCAAAATGCGTTAAAAAACTACGCCAATTTGAAAGAAACCATTTGGCATGGCGACTTATATAGATTGGTCAATCCATTCGAAAATCAAATGGCCTCAGTACAGTTTGTCAACGAGAGCCAAAACAAATCCGTGCTTTTTAATTATCTCACCGAAAACCGTTACGATCAAAATTCATTATTAGGTCCAATAAAATTAAAAGGGTTACTAGACAATAAAAATTACCAGATTAAAGAAATAAATATTTACCCGGGGACCAGTTCAATGATTGATGCC
>JAZKGO010000154.1:0-10662 GCA_040385875.1 Bacteroidota bacterium | reverse complement strand
TTTACATACAAGCCGTGCTGTGAGCCACGGGCTGCGCTGGCAGTTTTAAGCTCGGGAAGTTTGGCTACATATTCAAAGAATTCATAAATCTCTTCCACATAACCACTCTGCCCAAAATCGAAAATATGAGTATTAAATGGACGGCCTAAAAGACGAATCATTGTTTTGAAAACTTCGGTCAAAAATGCTTGCATTTTGAGTGAATCTTCTTTCAAAAGAAACTCTAAAGTCCAAAATATTCTTTGCATTTCTGGCTCGTTTTGAAAAATATCGGGGTTAATTAAGGCAAAATAATTCTCATAATAATCTTTAGGAATCACTTTCACACAACCAAAATCAATAATACCTAACTTACCGTCTGCAGTCATCAAAAAGTTGCCCGGATGCGGGTCGGCATGTACTTGGCGCATGGTATGCATCTGATAATCATAAAAATCCCATAAGGCTTGGCCAATCTGGTTCCTCACTTTTTGGCTAGGATTAGTCTCCAAAAACTCTTTCAAATGCATGCCCTCAATCCAATCCATTGTGAGAATGCGGTTGGAAGAATATTCGGGGTAATATTTGGGGAAAAACAAATCAGGAATATGGCTGCATGCTTTGGTGATTTCCATCGAGCGATTGAGCTCCAAATCATAGTCTGATTCTTCTAAAAGTTTATCTTCTACTTCCGTAAAATAGCGGTCAATATCTGCATCATTGAGATTTAAGAGCTGTACCGCTAGTGGGCGGGCCATTTTCAAATCTGATGAAATACTTTCGGCAATTCCTGGATATTGAATTTTCACTGCCAATATTTTGCCGTTTTTTTCGGCTTTGTGCACCTGACCAATGGAAGCAGCATTTTCAGCTTTTAGGTCAAAAGTATCGAATATTTCTAAAGGCGATTTGTTGAAATACTTCTTGAATGTTTTAATCACTAAGGGTGCCGAAAGCGGTGGTGCTGAATATTGTGCCATCGCAAATTTATCGGTATAAGCCCTAGGAAGTAGGCTTTTATCCATACTCATCATCTGGGCGACTTTCAATGCACTGCCTTTCAAATTACTCAAAGTATCATAGACATCCGCCGCATTTTCTTTATGTAAATCCTCTTTGGTAAGTGACGAATCAAATATTCTTTTACTGTAATGTTTGATATAATTGCCACCTACTTTCACCCCAGCTTTTGCAAACTGTGCCGCACGAGCAACTTTCGAACTAGGTATGCTTTCTTGTGATTTCATTTTTTTTATACTATATTTTCGATATTCGATGTTAGGAGGTGGATGTTAGATTTTCGATGTTAGATGTCAGAATTGTTGGTCAAATTTTCAATGAAAAAAGTTTAAAATTAGATGGCAATTTCCTAACAACTAACAACTAACAACTAATATCTAACTTCGATTTTGATACATAAATTTACCTAAATCAATCAATGAATCTAATGGTGAGCGAGCCAGCAAATCAAAAACTGTATTGACCGATTTTTCAATCATCGTATCTGTTTTTTCAAATGATTTACTGTCGTCGTTGATCCAAAAGTCAAGAATCAACAATGTTTTCGCCCAAAAAATAGTCGGATAAAATTGCATTAACTGTGGAATCGCCCTCGGCTCCACCTCACGGGTTTCCTTCGCTTCAATCAAAAGTTCGTTAGCAAAATCAACAAAAACATATTTGAAATCAGCCAATTGCGCATTTTTGTGAAGATAAATTGGCTTTTCCATTGATTCAAAAGCAATGAGAATAAAACTTCGGTTCGCTTTCAAAACCTCGATCCAAGTATAATAGAGTGAAAGAAATTTCTCTCTGACTGAATATTCCTCATAAACCAATTCGGCTTTTGTAGTGGTGGCAGCTTCGTTAAAAAGGTTCTGCCAAATCACATTTTCAATTTGTGCAAATGAATTGAATTCGTCATAAAAATCAGATTCTTTGATTTTTATCTTTTTGCAAAAACTGTAAATCGACTCAGGTTTTTGACCATTCTCTAATAGATATTCTTGAAAAGATTTTACAATTTTTTGGTTCAAAGATGCGCCAACAAAAGCCTTAGCCATAAAAAGTTAGATAATTAAAAAAATATTGATCTCAAAACTGAGGTGGTATGATACAATTGGAACAACGATTTTGACATATTTGTTTCCTTTATGTCTAGCATTTCGGCATATTTTTCACCCAACAAAAATCTAGATTGCTCCTGTAAAAGATTTGCCACAATATCATTCGGTGCAAAAGCCCTGATTGTATTCATTAAAGAAGCCGTAAGCTCCTTGCTTTCAGTCGATTGCCTAAAATTTCGTTCACTAATTAATTTATCCAATTTTACCGCTTCTTTGTAGGTGTTAGGAAGCAAATCAGGTTTTACCCCTAGTATTGCCCCTATCACATTCCAATTGTTCAGATAGGCTGTTTCATAAGGCTCCGTCACATTTCGACCCAATTTATGAAGCCCACGAAGCACAATTAACGAAAAAGCCAAATTAGTCCCTACCATGTCTTCTTGATTGATAGGATAGCCCCAAGCCTTATTCCATCGCCCAGTGGATAAGGTAAAATATCGAATTGCTGCATGTAAAAGCCTCACTTTAAGGCAAATAGCAAAGATATCACCATTAATCCAGTTCTCATAATTCATTACCGCTTTGAGGAAAGCCCCCGTTTCTTGTAGCCTTTTATGGGTATCATTTTTGATTCGTTCTGACCAATATAATACTTTGGCTCCATCGGCTCCCAAGTAGCAATAGGGCAAGGAATAAAGTCCCAACACCAAGCCAATGTTTTGTTGATTTTCACGATGAAAATCGGTGGCCCTGATCAATTTCTTTTTATCGAAAAAGGAAGGATAAACCGAATTTTCAGCTAAGAAATCTCGTAGAATTAGAGGTTGATTTTGAAAACTAAGATCTTGATAATTAGACAAAAATGGCATTAGATTTCTTACAAAATCCATACCTTCCGTTTCTATCAATTGCAAAATTAATAGATCGGCAGGCTCATCGCCAATTGTACGGTAATGTGTTAAATCTTGTGATTTCAGCATCGTTTATCTTTCTAATGAATAAACGGCTTTACGGTAGGGTTTGTTTGACTTTTGAATGTCTAGAAATAAAGCTTTCCTCATTTTAAGGCACAGCTTTGCCGCACATTTGCTTGAAAACGGTATCGATTTGCGATTTATTCAAAATCTGCTGGAACACATTCTTGCTCCAAAACCACCAAAATATATACCCCTATCACCACCAAAGGTTTCGACCAGATAAAAAGCCCAAACAACCAATTGGATTTTATTTAATTTTTTTTACATTTGATAATTATACATTGGAACTAAGAACCTTATTTGTTTTCAATAGTTTAAAAACGAAAATTTATCTTTACAAGTTAATAGTCCAGCCTAATTTAAAATAGATTTTGCATTCATTTTCAAACGATTACAAAAAATACGATTTAACAACTATAATGGATATATACGCCTTATGGCATATATATATTCGTCATAGCCAATCGTAGGACGACACCCAAGATTAAAGAATTATAGGAAATGAACAGCATTAAATTAAACGACATATTGCGACTTGACAATCTTAACAACGTAAAGATTCGTTTCAATTTGATGTTCGCCCAAAATTGGAATCCGATAGAACTTTTTAAAAATGGCGACATATCTACAATGCTTGCTGGACAATATTGGAATTACAACAAAAACAAATCATACAAAGCAGGACAAATTACGGTTGGACTCGTTAAGATAAAGCCGAATGAAGATTTTTGGTTAATGTTTCATATTGGACAAGTAACTAAGGATTTGAATATACTCAATGGTGTTGGTTACGAATATCAAGACCTGCCCGAATACGAAAAATATGTTGGACGTTTAATCGTAAAATTTAAGAACAAAGCACAGACAATGATTCGTAATGCAGAATCAGTAATAGACGACTGTTATGTATCTCAAATTTTACCTGACACTTTTGACAATGACTTATTTCCTGGTTATGAAAACGTAAATATTTCTTGGGACGAGTTAAGAAGAGTAATCGAAAAGGACAATTGGAAGACCGCACTTCAAAACCAGAAAGGTGTTTACCTAATGACCGACATTTCAAATGGAAAAATGTATGTTGGTTCCGCCTATGGTGAACATATGATTTTAGGGCGTTGGAGAGCTTACGTAAAAACTGGACAAGGTGGTAACATCGGACTTAAAACGTTAGCATTTGACCATATAAAACAAAATTTCAGATACTCAATTCTCGACATTTACAAATCAACAACAGACGACCAAATTATTATTAAAAGAGAGAGCTGGTGGAAAGAAGTTTTACAAAGCAGAAAATTTGGATATAATGAAAATTAACGAACGAGAAAGAACCAGTGGCTATAACAGCACATTTGCAAGAGCCGGGGTTTCGTGCTCCAAAGGCAGTTTTGTGGTTAATCAAACATTAGTTTTTCAAATGAAGTTTTGTGGTAAAAGTCCCGCCCTTCGGGTAGCTGCCGAACGTTAGCAGCTTACTTAAAATAATCCCGCTATGAAAAAAAACATATCTATTCTTTTAGCTTCCGTTGCTTGGTTTGCAGTATTGACACAATATTATTTAATGATAGAAAATCGAGTTGCTTCAATTTTTGAAACAACAATCCGTTTTTTTAGCTTTTTTACAATTTTGACAAATTCGCTAATAGCTATATACTTTTCATTGTCTTTATTAAAGAAAAGAAATGGCTTTTTGTCAAACATTGATAAGCCTGGAACTTTAACTGCAATTGCAGTTTACATAACTATTGTAGGATTAGTTTACCAAATCGTTTTACGCCACATTTGGGATCCAACAGGTATTCAAATGATTGTAGATGAATTGCTTCACTCCGTAATACCTCTCCTAGTTTTTATATTCTGGTATTTGTACGAAGAATCTAAATTAGTGCAATACAAACAGATAGTCCAATGGCTAATTTACCCGTTTATTTACCTGATATACATCTTAATTCGGGGAGCCTATTCTAATTTCTATCCTTATCCATTTGTAGATGTTGTAAGTCTTGGTTTAATACAAGTCTTACTCAACAGCATCGGACTTATTGTATTCTTTATTATTATATCAGTTGTATATATTAAGATTGGAAAAGTAATTAAGAGAAGAAAATGAGAGAGCCAGCTGCTAACGGCATATTTGCAATAGAAAGGGTTTCTTGCTCCTCAGTCAGCTTTTGTTAGCCGAAAGTTTTGTGCACAGCATCAACATTTCCAGCCGATAGCAAATCTGCAAAACGTTGGGGGGTATTTTAGAACGACAGAGAAAAAAGAGACAAAAATGAAAATTAGTATTGCACAGATAAGACCAATAAAAGGAAATGTTTCAGCCAACATTGAAGCACACAAGAATTTTATTGACTTTGCTTTGACATCTAATGCGGAAGCGATATTCTTTCCCGAACTTTCATTGACAGGCTACGAACCAGAATTGGCAAATGAATTAGCAACTAACCAAAATGACAATCGTTTAGACACATTTCAACAAATAAGCGACAATCACAAAATCATTATCGGACTTGGTCTGCCCACAAAAATAGAATCAAAAATCCGAATTAGTATGATCATATTTGAACCAAACAAACCAAGACAAACTTATTCAAAACAACAATTGCATTCTGACGAACTTCCCTATTTTGAAAATGGCTTTGCACAAGTTGTCATTAATAAAGACGACAAAAAAATTGCACCAGCCATATGTTACGAAAGTTTACAGCCGACACATGCTGAAAACGCTTTGAAACTTGGTGCTGACATTTATTTGGCAAGTGTGGCGAAATCCGAAAATGGCATTAAAAAAGCTTTTAAGCATTATCCGACCGTTGCAAAGCAATATGCAATGCCTGTATTAATGGCCAACTGCGTAGGTTTTTGCGACAATTTTTTAAGTGGTGGCCAAAGTTCTGTTTGGACAAAAAAAGGTAATTTGGTTGGACAACTTGACGACAAAACAGAAGGAATTTTAATTTTTGACTCAGAAACAGAAGAAGTAACTGAAATAATAATAAAAAACAGCCCCTAAAATGGGTTGGGTAAGATGGCGAATTTAATGGTAAATTCACGTTTACATTTCGTAAGAAATTGTATCTTGGCGGAAAATAAACGGTTGCGAATTTCGCAATCTCGCCAAAAACCAAACCGTTAGCGGTAATGGCAAAAAACATTCATAACGTGAGACTAACCTTACCTATAATAGTACTTTCTCAATTTTTTTGCACCTCACTTTGGTTCGCAGGGAACTCAATAATATCGGACTTATCAAAGGAGCTTAATCTTGACCAGCATTTCTTAGCCCATCTTACGAGTGCCATCCAATTTGGATTCATTACAGGCACGCTGTTTTTTGCTATATTTACCCTATCTGACCGTTTTTCACCATCAAAAGTTTTTTTCTTTAGCTCCATCTTGGCAGGGATTTTTAACTTGGGAATAAGTTTAAACAATATTACATCCACTGAAATTCTATTGCTGAGATTTTCAACTGGTTTTTTTCTTGCAGGAATATATCCTGTTGGGATGAAAGTAGCTTCCGACTATTCTCAAGCAGGTCTGGGAAAGTCTTTGGGTTTTTTAGTGGGTGCTCTAGCCTTTGGCACAGCTTTACCACATCTGTTAAAAAATTTGATTGTGAACTTTCCCTGGAAATATGTTTTGTATTCCACTACAATTCTTTCCTTTTTAGGTGGATTATGTATTTTATTATTCGTTCCGAATGGACCTTATCGCAAAGCAGCGCAAAAAATAAAGCTTACCGCTTTTTTGGACGGTTTTAAAAAAAGAGACTTCCGTTCTGTTGCATTTGGTTATTTCGGACATATGTGGGAGCTTTATACCTTTTGGGCATTTGTTCCTGTAATGTTGCTAGTCTATAATAACCATTACCCTGAAACACACTTTGATATCTCCTTGTTTTCCTTTTTGATCATTGCTTCTGGCGGCATTTCCTGTTTTGTCAGCGGTTTGCTATCTCAATATTTTGGTGTAAAAAAAGTAGCAGCCATATCATTATTGGTATCTTGCTTATGTTGTGTTCTATCTCCATTGTTTCTGCTTTCTAATTCGCCCTTTCTATTCATTACCTTTTTATTCATCTGGGGCTTTACAGTTATTGCCGACTCTCCCCTATTTTCAACTTTAGTAGCGCAAAATGCACCAGAAGAATCAAGGGGAACTTCTCTTACAATTGTAAACTGTATTGGGTTTTCAATTACAATTTTTAGTATTCAATGTATCAATTATTTTTCAGATAAAATAAACGAGCAGTATATTTATATAATACTTGCAATTGGGCCTATACTTGGGCTAATTGCACTACTGAAAAACAAAACAACCACAGCTAATTGAATTTCAGATTCATTATTTCAGGAGGATACATTTTGTTCCCCCCAACTTTTTTGCTTGATCCATTTTGCCTGCCGTGTTATCATTGGGATGATTCATAAGCATTTTATATATATTTTAATTTTTTTCTTCTATTTTTACCATACCCTACTTGTCCAAAAGCAAATGTGATTAAGATTATATTTATACAAATACTTGTGCATTATCAATCCTTTAGATAATAGCTCAAAGCAATAATTTTTCTCTCAAAAATAAATGCCGGCTATTCGTTTTTTCTTTTTTATTGAAACTTGATGATTATCAAAAGGAGTCCAATACTTCAGTTTGCAATTATGGTATTAAGTACCGTAATAGATACTTATGCCCAATCAGATGTCGGCTCTCACCCTTCTGTTAACTATCAATACGTATTTGCCACTCCTTTTCCCAAACAATACCAGGTAGCAGATTCTGTTTTTTTTGAACTCGCCAAAACAGATACTGGAAATGCATCCAGAGTTATCAAATACATGCAAGCTGCTGCGATGCAAACCGGTGATGAGTTAACTCAGCTTAATTTTACACGATCACTTATCAGGTATAGGTATATGAGGCAGTACTATTCCCAGGACAGTGCATCCATTAAAAACCTTGTCAGTGATGCTGAAGCGCTATTGAAATCCGTTGATGAAAAAAAATACCCTGTCATTGCTGCACTTGTTCATACAACATTGGGAAACACGCTTAATTATAAATCATACAGATACAATGATGCATTTGCACATTACCTGAAAGCGTACAATCTGTATAAAAATATCCCTGTACAACAATATCCCGACCGACAATATTCCCAATATTCTATAGCCCTGGCGTATTATCAGTTTGGTGATTATGAAAATGCTTTGAAACTTGGGAAGGAAATAAACAGTCTTTATACCGAAAAAAATCACACCGCTGTTTTTATTGTGGATTTAATTGGCATGTGTAATCTCAGAATGGAAAATTTTACTGGTTCGATTCCTTATTTTCAATGGATACTCGATCACTATCAAAAATGCGGGGTGTCAGCCTCTTGGGAAGGTATTGCACTGGGCAATATTGGGAATGCCCTGTATTTACAGGGAAAAAATGACGAGGCTATTGATTATCTGAAAAAAGCGGTAACAATAACTATAAAAGGTGACGTTCCTGATAATTCAGCAAATTTTGCAGCATTGCTTTCGACCATATACTTGAAGCAAAAAAATAGGCCAGCCGCAAAACTGTATGTGGAAATTGCCCTCGACGAGGCATACAAATCGAATGATATTTCAAATTACCAGATTGTGTATGCTGCACTGGCATCTTATTATAAAGAAACAGGAAATGCACAAAAGGCATTGCTTTATCAGGATTCTGCAATTGTCTATAAAGACAGCCTGCAGAAAAAAAATGATGTGCGTTTAAAGCACAGGGCAGAAATGGCGGTTGAAACCGAAAGGTTAATGCGCCAGCAGCAGATTTTTGAAGCAGAAAGTTCAAGAAATATACTCATAAGGAACGTCTCCATTTTATTTGCAGCATTACTAATATTAATTATTGTATTGGTTTTTAACAGCAGGCGGTCAAAGTTTAAATACGAAAAGCAGAAAATGCACATTCAACAGCAATTGGCAGAAACCGAATTGAATACTGCAAAGGAACAACTGAATAGTTTTACAAAATCTATCATAGAAAAAAATGAACTGATCGATAAGGCCAAAGCAGAAATTCTACGGATTACAAATGATTTTGATCAACTACAAAACAAACAGCAGGCAACAGGAACATCCGGCGTTGCAGATGATGGAGAACTAAAACACTTGTATGAATCTGTGATATTAACAGACTTTGACTGGGATAACTTTACTTCATTATTTGACAAAGTATATCCTGAATTTTTTATCCGTCTCAAACAAAAGTTTCCACAACTATCCCTTTCAGAAAAAAAATTTATCGCCCTTTCAAAATTAAAACTGGATAACAAAGAAATGGCAGCCATGCTTGGCGTAGGTACCGATGCTATACGCCAAAACCGCAGCCGGTTAAAAAAGAAGCTAAATCTTGATGAGGAAATTTTCCTCGAAGAAATCATTGATCAAATCTGACATCTCTTCTTGTAAAAAATATTTTCTTACGCTAATCGAACCGAAGCTGGCAAAGAATTTTTTACACTCTTAATGCTATTATTGCCGATTACGCCTGCATTTTAAAAGCGTCACATTTCTGTCACGGTCAAAATTTGGTTTCGAGTTATCTAATCCGGTATTTTACGGGGACTTTAAATCCAAATAGATGCTTTAACTCAAAATTAAATTAATCATCAAAAAACAACACTCACATGCGAAATCGTTATTTATTATCCGCACTTGCCGTTGCAGCACTTTTTTGTGCCTGCCAAAAAGATGTTAATCTGACTCCTGTTAGATCCGGCGATGCCAACCAAATTCTTGTTACATCCATCTCTGCTTCTGGTGCAAAACCTGTAAAAACGGTGGATCCTGTAAAAATTTCAGTGACAGGTAGCACTGAGCATAGAATAGACATTAAAGTAACCGCTGGCAAACCTTCGGGCGCCCCTTCAGGCTTTTCTATTCAATGGACTACCTTAGTTCAGTTAGCAGCTTACACAGGCCCGGTAGATAACACTGGCTGGCCTCTTGACCCTATAGCATTTTGTAATGCATCCTTTTCCGGTGATGTACTTAACTCGAGGTATGCCTTAAAGAAGGGCGAATCGGTTACCTTGAGCATGGGCAACCTTTTATTAGACGATGGCGCTTCTACCACCTGTACTGGTAGTCTTCCATGTGGCACTGCTTTTGTATTCAGAGCTTTTGCACACGAAAGTAGCCCTCTTTTAAGAAGTCCGTGGAGTGCCACTCTGTCTGCAGCTACCATAGTTGGCAACTGCGGTACTGATGGGCTATAAATTTAAGGGCTGTTGAATCAGGTTTACCGAATGAAGGTGTTTCAACTAATTGTGGTTGATGCCTACTTCTTTAATAGTCAGCCTGTTTGTTCCACGCAACCAGAGCAAGTATGTATGCCACGCTGCAAAGGCTTGCCCTACGCACTTGCGTTTGTGGGGAAATTACTATTTCGGAACCAAAAGAATCGATAAAAATAAAAACGCTAGAATACACATGGCACTCAACGGCAGGAATGCCCCTTGATAATTTCCGATTGAATACTTTAGATTATAGGCATTTGATGGATTGTGCTTTCAATCTAGAAAGGATCAAGCAATTTTATGGGAAGTTTTGAGAAACAAAAAAGCCTCACAATCTGCTAATTATGAGGCTTTT
>JAZKGO010000153.1:0-7480 GCA_040385875.1 Bacteroidota bacterium | reverse complement strand
TTTAGTTTTTGTTTTACGAATTTAATTAAAATTAATTTCAAATTCCTTTATTCTGGATCCAATTTATATCGATTAAACTGAATTTCTTATCTTTGCAGATTAATATTTTTTTATATAAAATGAGCGACTACCAAGTTTTATTATACTATATCTATACGCCAATTGCCAATGCAGATGAATATCGTGAGATTCATCACCAATTTTGCGTGGATAACAACCTAATGGGACGCATAATTGTATCAGAAGAGGGCTTGAATGGCACTGTTTCTGGTACCATTGCTGATTGTACTCATTATATGAATTGGCTAAAAGCTGATGAAAGATTTACCAATATTGATTTTAAAGTTGAAAATGTTCCCAATCATACCTTTCAAAAACTGCATGTCCGTTTAAAAAACGAAATCGTAAATTCTGACCTACCAGTTGATCCATTAAAACAAACAGGTATTCATCTCGAACCTGCTGAATTTAAGGCAATTAAGGATGATGAGGAAGTGGTAATAATTGATATGCGTTCCAATTATGAGCATTCTGTCGGGAGATTCAAAAATGCCATTTCATTTGATATGGAAAACCTCCGTGAACTACCAGATCATATTCAAGAAATTGAGCATTTGAAAAATAAAAAGATTATAACTTATTGCACAGGTGGTATCAAATGTGAAAAAGCTTCTGCTTATTTATTGGATCAAGGCTTTAAAAATGTGTACCAATTGCACGGTGGCATCATCAAATATGGTATTGAGGAAGGTGGGGAGGATTTTGAGGGAAAATGTTATGTATTTGACAATCGTTTGGCTATTGAAGTGAATAAGGTAAATCCGAAAACCATCTCAGAATGCCATATTTGCCATATTCCATGTGATAGAATGGTAAATTGTGCCAATCCCGAATGCAATAATCATGTGGCTATTTGCCCTGATTGCTTGCTCGAAATGGAGGGAGCTTGTAAAGAAGATTGCAAAAATCATCCTCGAAAAAGACCCTATAATCCTGAGGGCTATTACGTGAAGCAAAGTGATAATTATACTACCGAATTCGGCTATAAAAGCAGACAAAAAACCCGTGTATAGATGTTAGATTTTAGATGTTTGATGTTAGTTCAGCAATTTGAACACGAAATGAGGATTAGCACGAAAACATGAATAAAAAATTCTTATTAAACTGATGTGATTTAAACTAACTAACAAAACACAAGCAAACTAGCAACTTTAAAACTTCCAAACTAACAAACTCCCAAACTTAATGCAAATATCTGAAACTGACCTGATTTTAAATCCTGATGGTAGCGTTTATCATTTGCATTTAAAACCAGAACATATTGGTAATCAGATAATTGTGGTGGGTGATCCTGATCGGGTTCCTCTCGTTTCAAAGTATTTTGATTCGATAGAATTCCAAATTCAAAAGCGTGAATTTGTAACCCATACTGGTTTTATTGGCAATAAAAGACTTTCAGTGATATCCTCTGGTATTGGAACTGATAATGTAGACATTCTAATCAATGAATTGTATGCCCTGGCCAATATCAACTTAGCCACTCGTGAAGTAAAAAAAGAACATAATGCACTGGATATCATTCGATTAGGTACTTCTGGCTCTATACAAAAACATATCGAAATAGATAGCATATTAATTTCCAAAGCTGCCATTGGTATTGATTCACTAAACGATTTTTATCATTTTGGACAAACATTATCAGAAAAATTGCTGTGCGAAAATCTGCAAGAATACTTAGGCATCAATTCCCTACCCTATCATGCCAATGCTTCGGTGGATTTACTCAATAAATTCTCTCAAATCAATCATTCAAATGCTTATATAGGTCATACGCTCACCTGCCCAGGATTTTACGGCCCACAAGGAAGAACACTCAATTACAAATCGAAAAATAGTAATTTGCTCAAACTCATAAGTGATTTCAGGTTTGGAGAGATATTCATCTCAAATATGGAAATGGAAACTTCTGGCTGGTATGTTTTGTGTGAGATGTTAGGCTTCAATTGCCTCTCTTTGAATGCAATTTTGGCCAACCGAACAATCAATCAATTTTCACAAAATCCTGAAAAACAAATAGATACGTTAATTATTAATGCATTAGAAATTTTAGCCCAATAATTTTTCCATTATATAATCATTCATAAAATATCCATTGCCAATGGCCTTATCCACCTCAGCAATCACCTGATAGCCCAATTTCTGATAGAAAAATTGAGCAATATTATCCCTTTTCACGTATAATTGAATCTTTTGAGCTCCATTATTTTTGGATTCATTTTCTAAAAAAGAAATGAATTCTTTCCCAACCCCCTTCCCTTGATAAGAATGATTTACATAAATTTTATGGAGACTAGAAGTTGACTCAGAGACGCTAATGGACCCGTAGCCTATTGCTTTATCATTGTCATAAATAATAAAAAATTGGCAGCCCTCAGAAAACTGTTGAGCCAATGACTGTTCAGAATACATCATATCCAACATATATTCTATTTGAGTGCTGGCTAATAAATTCTTGTAAGTTTCGGGGAATATTTCAAGTGCCAAATCCCTGATGCCGGGAATTTTATCTTCAAAAACTTCTATATACTTCACTTTTAAATTGGGGGTTTACTTTAAAACAAGAATACAATTTTATTAATCTATAAATCACAACCTAATGACCGACAAATTTAAATATAAATGTTAATTTTGGAAAATGAATGAAGCTGCAAAAGAAAAACCATTAATACTAGTGGCCAATGATGATGGAATTACCTCAAAAGGCATTAAAACATTAGTAGAAATCGCCTCAGAAATTGGTGAAGTGGTGGTGGTGGCACCCGATAGTGCCCAATCAGGCATGGGACATGCCATTACACTAGATCATCCACTCAGAGTTTACAAAAATCCAATTTTTGGCCCTGAAATAAATGCCTACCAATGCTCTGGTACACCTGCCGATTGCGTAAAATTTGGCAAACATTTTGTGTTAAAGGGTAGAAAAATTGACTTGGTGATTAGCGGGATTAATCATGGGTCAAATACTTCAATATCAGTGATTTACTCGGGCACCATGTCTGCAGCCATTGAAGCCGCTATCGAAGAATTACCCGCCATTGGCTTTTCATTGGCTGATTACGGGCATGATCCTAACTTTTCACATTGCAAAGAATGGATCAAAAAAATAATTCAAAAAGTGTTGACAGAAGGTATTCCAAAAAATGTTGCTTTAAATGTCAATTTCCCCAAAAAAATAGAAGAAGAAATAAAAGGGATAAAAATTTGCAGACAAGCCATGGCAGTTTATCGAGAAGAATTTAATGAGAGGAAAGACCCTTATGGGCGTAATTATTATTGGATGGATGGACAGCTCTACAATCCTGATAATGAGGGCAATACGGATGAAGATGCCATCAAAGAAAACTATGTTTCAATAGTACCTTGTAAGTTTGATTTGACAGATTATAAGGCGATTTCAACCATAGAAAAATGGCAATTTTAGGAAAAGTAATTAAGGGTGGATTAAAGATTGGAGAAATTATCCGACCCAAAAATAGGAACCTACTTAAACAACAAAAAAGAACTTTTTTAAAACTTATTTTCAAAGCAAGAAATACAGAATTTGGCCAAAAATACAATTTCTCGAAATTACTTGAAGAGGCACTGTTGAGCTCAGAGTCAACATTTTATACAGAATTTAAAGAAAATGTACCTGTATTTGATTATGATTCAATTTTTAAACAATATTGGCATAAATGTCTAAATGGAGAAAAAGACATCACTTGGCCAGGTAGAGTAAAACATTTTGCACTCAGTTCAGGTACTTCCGAAGCGGCTTCCAAATATATCCCAGTTACTAAAGACATGATTAAGGCCATTCAAAGGACTTCAATCTGGCAAATGATGGCACTTTCTCGCTATCAATCGATCTCAGGAAACACCCTTGAAAAAGGATATTTAATGCTGGGAGGTAGTATTGATCTAAATTATGTGAATGGGCATTTTGAGGGCGACCTAAGCGGTATTACTGCTGGCAATATACCCTTTTGGTTTGAAAAATATTATAAACCAGGCAAGCAAATTGCCTCAGTAAAAAATTGGGAAGAAAAATTAGTAAAAATTACAAAAAAAGCAAAAGACTGGGATATTGGATTTGTGGTTGGTGTACCCGCATGGATTCAACTACTTTTGGAGAGGATTATTAAAGAATATAATCTTAAAAATATACATGAAATATGGCCTAATTTAGCTGCTTTTGCCCATGGAGGAGTCAGTTTTGAGCCCTATAAACATAGTTTCGAAAAATTATTGGGTAAGCCAATTGATTATATCGAAACGTATTTAGCTTCTGAGGGTTTTTTGGCCTACCAAACAAAGCCAGAGGAAGATATGCATTTGGTATTGAACAATGGAATCTTCTTTGAGTTTGTGCCTTTCAATGAACAAAATTTTGATAAAAATGGGAATATCGTTTCAAAACCCGAAACATTTCTAATCAATGAGATAGAACTTGAAAAGGATTATGCAATTTTAATCTCCACTGTTTCTGGGGCTTGGCGGTATCTAATTGGGGATACTGTTAAGTTCACCGATTTAAAAAAAGGCTCAATCATTATTACAGGCCGCACCAAACATTTTCTAAGCCTATGCGGCGAACATTTATCGGTTGATAATATGAATAAAGCCATCGATTTGGCCTCAAAAGAATATGAAACAGATCTTAGGGAATTTACAATAGTAGGAAAAAAAACTACCGATGGATTTTGTCATCATTGGTATATAGGAACAGAGTCATTAGCAATTGACAATCAACTTATTACATTTATTGATAACTGTCTAAATACACTCAATGATGATTATAAAGTGGAGCGAGGACATGCCTTAAATGAATTAAGGCTTACGCTTTTACCACTCTCAAATTTCTATAAATTTATGGAAACAAAAAATAAGACAGGAGGGCAAAACAAATTTCCGAGAGTCCTCAAAAAAGCAGAACAAATAACAGAATGGGAAAATTTTGTGGAGAAAATAACGGAGAAAAAAGAAATTTCAATCAGATAATCAAAACTGAAAATTGCCTCCAAAGTATTCTTAAGCTAATAATAATAAAAATCGATCCTGAAACTTTATTGAAATAGTTAATTATTTTCGTATCCAAAAGCCGCTTAATTTTATTGGCATAATAAGCAATGAGTAATTCTGCAATTAAAGTAGCCAATAGGCTAGCACAAAAAAACAACACTATTTCATTAATGTCATACTTCAAAACACCTTTCAGATAGGTGCAAGTGGAGGCTACAAACAAAAAATTAGCTGGATTGAGCATATTCAAAAATGCTCCTTTAGTAAAAAAATAGATGAAATTGCCTAATCGTGTTGTTGGATAGATCAATTGTTTCTTATTAGAAAAAAAAGAAAACAGGCCCATTCCCAGCAATAAAGCTGCTCCCGAAATACTGATAATCTGATCGATATGGCTAATTGTGGGGAGCAAGGAAGTACCAAAAATGGCAAAAAACATTAAAATTGCATCGGCAAATACCACTCCAGCACCCATCACAGCCCCTTTTCTGAAAGAAGTATCAATACTTACTTGAACGATTGCAAAAAAAGCTGGCCCAAAAGTAAAGCATAATAAAAAACCCCAAAAAAAGCCGTAAACAAGGGCGAGTGCTTCCATTTTAAATTCCTAAAATGCGAGCTACTTTGAAAATTCCAATCAAGGAAATAGCGTCGGTAATTTGGCCTTCTTCGGCCATTTGTAGTACCTCAACAAAAGGCACTTTTTTAACCAATAGCTGCTCCGTCTCTTCAGGAATTGGTGTCTTTTGGATCAAATTTTCGGCCATAAACACATACCCAATCTCATTGGTAACACAATTCGATGTATGTGTCTTGCTGATTTCAGTCCACTTTTCGGCTACTAGGCCAGTCTCTTCCAAAAGCTCCCTTTTGGCTCCATCCATCACGTTTTCAAAAAGGGGGCTCCCTCCCATCGGCAACTCCCATGAATATTCATTTAATGGATATCTAAACTGCCCAACCAAATAAGTATTGAGGTCTTTATCTATCGGAACAATTGCTGCTGCTATATTTTTGAAATTTACTACTCCGTAAATACCCTCGTTGCCTGATGGATTTACAACTTTATTATGCTTAATATCAATCCAATTATTAGAATATACAATTTCAGACTCTATGGTTTCCCATGGATTTAAAGCTATTTCCATTTACTAGTTTGCATTAGTTAAAAGTTCAGATTTATTGAGTTGATTGATTGAAGGAATTATATTGCAGAATCTATTTATTCTTTTTTCATTTGGTTCAATGCCATTATCTGCTGCATAGTTTTATCCATCCCTTCCGTTGAACCGTCTAAAAATATTACATTGCCTTTTCCTTGTTCAGCGAAATGCTTGATGGCTTCTGTCCACATTGAAAAGAGAATCAATGAAGAATCCAAATGAGCATCCCCCATCACTTTTGCTGAATTGGCCATACCTACCGCTACTTCTTCACGGAATAAAGCCACCCCTTTACCTCTTAATTGCGCTGCCTGGCGCTCAGCCTCTGCCGAAATTTTAATGGCGTTTCCTTCAGCTTCAGCCGCTTTAGTGCGAGTAATCAATAAAGCCTGACCTTCGTTTTCGGCCGCTGCTTTTAAGTTGTTAGAGGCCACTACTTGAGCCATTGAGCGCATAATCGCTTCATCAAAAGCGATGTCATTCAATTGCAAATCAATTAAATGATAGCCCCAACTCTCCAATGTATCATCTAAATGTTCTTTTACATTGGTCACAATTTCAGTTCTTAATGATAAAATTTCTGCTTGCTTACGTGTGGCTACATAACTTCTAATTGCCCCTTCAACTGTACGAATCAATGCCTGCATCAAACTTCTTTCGTCCACAAATTTAAAGGCAACATTTTTGATTGAATCTTCATTGGAATTAATTACGGCATAAACTAGCATCACTTTAAAGTTTACATTGGCCTGATCAGATGTAATCGCCTGAAATTCAAGCTCCACTGATCTATTTTGAATGGATATATTCCTAAAAATAGATTCAATAAATGGAATTTTAAAGTTTAAACCTGGATAAAGTATCCGTCTATATTTACCAAAAATTGTAACCACTGCCACATTTCCTTGCTGTACGATGGATATGCCCAAAAACACAATTAATGCTGCTAAACCGAAAAAAATTAGAGATGATGTCATATTTCGTTAATTTTTATAATTTTTTGTATGCGAAAATAACATATTGTTTTCAAAATGAAGTTTATTTTTTTATGATTAGCGTTTAAATTGATTAAGTGGCAAAATCAGCTCAATTTATTGATTTTTCCGTAAAAATTATTCTTTATCATTATTCACAAAAAAAGCCATTAAAAAATGGCTTTTCAGAGAACTCTATTTGAAACTTATTTAAACTGATATATAACTTAAAAACTGATTCTTCATATCGTCACTCAAAAACTTACCCCCATAAAAAGTAGT
>JAZKGO010000152.1:0-4743 GCA_040385875.1 Bacteroidota bacterium | reverse complement strand
TTAAGTAAACGACATTGATTTACAATTCACCTTTTACAGTTTATCATTTCTGCCTAAGCCTTACCGCTGCTTCGCACATTGCTTTCATTTTTAATTTGGTGGCCCAACGAGCAGTTTGGGATAGACCACAGTCGGATGAAACTGCTAATTTCTCTGCAGGAATATATTTTAAGCATTTCTCAATTCTCTCCATCACGTCTTCAACTGTTTCAATATAGTAGCTTTTTACGTCAATTACCCCCACAGCCACGTCCATTCTTTCGGCAAATTGTTCCATTAAATGTATTTCTGAAAAATTCAAAACACACATTTCAGTATGCAATTCATCGACGGTAAGGTCTAGAAAATCTGGCAACATGGGAGCAATTGTTTTTTT
Source organism: Bacteroidota bacterium (assembly GCA_040385875.1). Lineage (GTDB taxonomy): Bacteria > Bacteroidota > Bacteroidia > Cytophagales > Spirosomataceae > JANMZR01. The sequence continues at coordinate 4,367 of JAZKGO010000152.1, read as the reverse complement.
GCCAACCGATCGCCCTTTATAATTTCCAAAACAGAGATGGGTCCCTATCCTCGTTTTACCCACTATGTTTTTTACAGTTCTGTTGAATATATCCACAAATCTTTGAGTATCTTCTCGATAGGCATAACAGCTCATAGAAGGTTCATCAATACAAATCTCTTGAGCACCAGCATTTACCAAATCCTCCAATTCTTTGGCCACAATGGGGAGTAAGGTTTCCGTAATTTCCCAACGATCTTTGTAAATTTCGCCAGGAAGCATACGACCAGATAGAGTATAAGGGCCTGGTATAGAGGCTTTTAGTATTTTGTCTTTAGGGGCAAATTTTTGCAGTCTTTTGTATTCTTCCACTACTCCTAATCCTTTTGGTGCGGTTAATTTTTCAACTATGGTATGTTTGCCTCGCTGATCGTGGGCTGGCGGTCCATATTTTCTGGTTTCTTCATGATTAGGTTGAAGCCCATTAATAAAGCCATAAAACGACAAATTAAAGTCCAATCGGGTTTGCTCACCATCAGAAATCACGTCCAAACCAGCCTCCACTTGATCGTGAATGGCGTTAATTACAGCATCATCAATCATTTCATTAAGATCAGCCTTGCCAAATTTATCCAGATTTTCAGAGGCAAATTCAAGCCAAGAAGGAAACGGCCATGAGCCAACAACGGTTGTTTTGATAGGGATTGGTTGCATTTTTTAGTTGTGAGTTTTTATTTGTGATTTAAAAAATGGTAAAGGGATTAAGTGCAAATTTCTTTTTCAAGGTGGCAATTGGCTTCCATCAGCATCCAGTCCAACAAGGTTGTTCCCTGAGCGAAGCAGAAGGGAGCATTTTGTAAGACTAACCATTATTGCAAAACCAATTTGCAACCTATTCATTTTCAGAAACATACGATGGAATTCCCACTTTTTTGTATAGTTTAGCAATCCGATGTGCATGCTCGTCATAGGCAGCCTGAAATATTTCTGTAGCTTTTTCTGTGCCAATTACGGCACCAGCTGTAAGAACTTTTGGCGGATGACCAGCTTTGGTTAAAATATTAGCTAACTCAGCTTTTATACTGTTAATAATTAAGCAACTTCCTATGGTTGATCCAGGCGATACGGGTGTATCCAACCCATCAATTTCTATCATCGCATCGCCAACAGGTGCGCCAGAATCTAATACAATTTCACAAAAATCTTGTAATTTTTTTCCATCGCTTTTTTTGCTAATACTAGCTTCTGAGTGAGCTTTTGATATAATTCCAACCGTTTTAATACCATTTTGCTGAAAAATTTCAGCCATCTCAATAGGCACCACATTGCAACCAGAGGAGGATATGACTAAAGCGCTATCGATATTTTTTAAATCAAAATTCCTTAAAATTTGTTTTGCAAAACCGGGTACATTTTCCAAAAACATGGCCTGCCGTTGTCCATTGGCACCCACCACTAAATTGTGAAAGGTAAGGGAAAGCTCTACAATTGGATTGAAGCCTGGGAATGACCCATATCTTGGCCACATTTCTTCCACCATTATTCGGCTATGGCCACTTCCAAACACATGCACCATTCGGCCCAATAATATTGTTTTTGAAAATAACTCTGCGGCGGCTAGTATTGAGCTTTCTTGGTGGCCAACAATCTCAATTAATCCTTTACATTTTTCTAAATATAGCTGAGTATAAGTCATTTAAAAGTAATAATATAAAATAATTTTTTCATTAAAGCTGTTTGCTGAAAGCAAAACCTGCTGCGCCTATTGCTCCTGTTAATTCTTGAAATTTTGCCTTTACAATCGGTGTTATTTTGCCTTTTGGCTTGAATTCATAAAGATGAACAAATTCTTCTAAATGTTTGAATAATAGCTCATTAGCATTCGATATTCCGCCTGATAAAACGATAATTTCGGGTGAAAGGGTATTGATTAAGGAGGTAATGGCTAAGGCTAATTTTCGTACCGAATCGAGCCAGAGCCAAGTGGCAAATGTTTCTCCTTTTTGAAAATCAGCCACTAGTTTTTCAACGGAATCATAATGGCCTCTACTTCTTCTTTTGATTGAATAGTTGCCAAAAGCATATTCTAAACTGCCTGGCATACCCAAAATACTGGGCTCGTCATCTGAATAATTGATGGAAATATGTCCCAAATGACCAGCCATCTGGCCTTGCCCCTGGTACAGTTCGCCATTTATGAGGATACCGCCACCAATTCCTGTGCCTAATGTTAATAATATCGCATTTTTATAACCCATCAATTCGCCATATTTGGCTTCTGCCATCAAAGCGGCGTGGGCATCATTGAGTACATAGGTTTTGGTATTCAGGTACTTACCCCATTTGAAATTTTCCAAACCTTGTAGTCGATTGGGTAGGTGTGCAATCGAAGTGTTTTCATCGTTGGCCAGCCCTGGAGCCGATAATCCAATCAATTCAATTTTATCTGGATAGTTATTTTTGAGATATTCTACCATTTCTAGTACATTCTCCCTCCATTTTCCTTCCTCATCGTCAATGGTGGGTATTGAATGTTGTAACAAGATTTCACCTGCTTCATTCATCAAAATTCCCTTCACATTGGTACCACCCAAATCAATTCCAATTGCTGTTTTCATTTTGTTTAGATGTTAGATGTTAGATGTTGGATGTTTGGATGGAAATTAGAAAATAGTAAAAAAGAACACTGAAAAATTACTCGCTTTATTTTATTATGCCAGAACTTACAAACTAATAAACTAACAAACTTTCAAACTCATAAATCACAAATCACAACTCATTCACTCATAACTATTTAATACTGCCCTTCCGAAACTTCCCAGCCTCCATCGATGTATAAGGTTTGCCCAGTTGTAAATTTAGACAAATCTGACATAAAATAAGTAGCTGCCCCATCCAAGTCATCGGGTTGACCAATTCTGCCACCATCTAATGGTTGTTTAGTTTTTACAAAATTCATAATTTCTGGATTTTGTTTTGCCCTCTGAGCCATTGGTGTTTCTACCAAAGCTGGACCCAATAGATTAATCCGAATATTATCTTTGGCATAAAAGGCTGCTAATGATTTAGTTAGACCAATTACTGCTGCTTTCGAAGTGGCATATGCATGGGTGGCAAAATACGCTGGAGAAGGGGACAAGCCCAAAACTGAACTCATATTTAAGAGTGAGCCACCTTTACCCATCTCCAAAAATTTTTGAATGGCAGCTTGATTTGAGAGCATCAGACTGGTTAAATTCAATTCCATTGTTTTGTTCCATCCTTCTAATGTCAACTCATGAATAGGTCCGTCACCAAATTTCCTCCCGCTGCCACCCGCCACATGATACAAGCCATCAAAACTTCCAAACTGATGGATACAAAGCTCTATAGCTTTTTTTGCCGTATCTGGCTGAATGGCATCACCTACTAATATTTCCACTTTTTCTTTGAAAAGCAATTTTGCTTGTTCGCAGGTTTCTGCATTTCGACCCACCAAAACTAGTTTTGCACCATTTTGTACGAATGCTTTAGCTGCCGAAAGCCCTAGGCCCGTAGTGCCCCCAATAATTACAATCGACTTTCCTATTAACATAATGCAAATTAATGATTTAAAAATACATTTATGAATGTTAAAAGAAAATTTTTATTTTCTTAAAATTATATATCGAGAAATATCGATATGTTTATTATTTTTGCAAAATGGAAATCACAAAAATCTCATCGGCATTGTCTAATAAAACTAGATTAGAGGTGATGCGATGGCTGAAATACCCTGACCAATATTTTACCCCTCATGTAGAAGTAGAAGGTTTTGAAATGGGAGTTTGCGTCGGTAAAATACATGAAAAATCGGGTTTATCTCAATCTACTATTTCGCATTACCTTTCAATTTTGCAAAATGCTGAATTGGTAATTGCCACCAGAATTGGTAAATGGACCTATTATAAGCCCAATGAAATTACAATTAAAAATTATTTAATGGCCTTAAAATCAAATATTTAGATGCTTAATATTGATCAAATACGTTTAGATACTTTGCACTGTGAAGATAAGCTTTTTTTGTCGAGTGCGGGTTGTTCTTTACCTCCCAAAAGCATGTTCGAAAAAATGCATGCTTATAATAAATTAGAAGAGGAATTTGGAGGCTATCCAGTGGAAGCAAATGAAATGAATGCTAGAAATAGTTTTTATATTGAAGCGGCTAAATTAATCAATTGTCAACGTGCAAATATCTCTTTCCAATACTCTGCTACTGAAGGTTTTAGCAGAGCCTTGTCTTCAGTTCCTTTCCAAAATGGTGATGTAATCCTAACCACCGACGATGACTATATTTCCAATTTTATCGCTTTTATTTCCCTAAGAAAAAGGTTTGGAATTCAAATAGTTCGATGTGAAAATACTGAAAG
>JAZKGO010000151.1:0-1624 GCA_040385875.1 Bacteroidota bacterium | reverse complement strand
CCACCAGTTGGAGGTAAGGCCGGCTCCCCTAGACCCGTAGGTTCTATTCCATTATTTATAAAATGGGCCTCAATTTCAGGCACTTCATTATATCGGATCAAACGATATTTATCGTAATTATTTTCTTGTGGGGCTCCGTTTTCAAATGTCAAATTTCCATACATCGCATGACCGATACCATCAACAACGGCACCATAAATCTGATTTCTAGCCCCACTTTGATTAATCACTATTCCACAATCGGTTACTGCATATACTTTTTTGATAGTAGGTACGCCTTTCACTTTTTCCATTTCTGCAATTTGAGCAACATAGGATAAATGTGAAAAATAAACGGCAAAACCTTGAGCTGTTTTTTTCTTTTTCTTGCCCCAGCCTGCTTTTTCGGCCACCATATTTATAGCAGTAATGAAACGATCTGGCTCATAGGTAAGCTTACCTACAGGTTTAGTTTTTGCTCTTTCAAATAATTCCAATCGGAACTTAATTGGGTCTTTGCCTGCTGCCTGAGCCACTTCATCTAAAAAAGCCTGCTCGGCATAAGCTAAGAAATTAGTGATAGGCGCTCTCCATGGACCTGTTGTAATTGGGCTTTTATAATCTACTGATTCGATCAATAAATTATCAACCGCTCCAGCTGGGAAATTATCCTGACGAGTACAATTGCCTGCATTCATTCCCACTCCTTTAAGGTAAAAGCCTGTCATATTGCCATTACTATCCAATGATGCTTTGAACCTATATTTCACTGCTGGTCGGTATATCCCAGCTGCCATATCATCCTCTCTTGACCATGTCACTTTCACTGGGGATTTGATAATACTAGAAAGCTCAGCAGCTTCTAAAGCATAGTCGTTATTAAGCCTTCTGCCAAAGCCACCTCCCATTTTTGTCAAATGCAAAGTAATTTTTTCGGCAGGAATATTCAATAATTTAGCTATCTGATTTTGAGCATTTTGTGGGGTTTGTGTGGGCCCGGCTAAGGTTACACTATCTGGCTTTACATCGGCAAAGAAGTTCATCGGCTCCATTGGATTATGGGGCAAAAAAGGACATTGATAATCCGCCTCTATTATTTTAGCTGCAGATTTGAAAGCAGCTTCCAAGTCACCATCTTTTCTACGTACCTCTGCTTCCTTTTTATCCATCAATTCATTGAAAGTTCTATTGTGAAAATCAGTACTTTCAAGTCCTGATGTATTCGAATACTCAACTTTCAGCACTTTTCTAGCTTGCATTATTTCCCAAGTGGATTTACCTACTATCGCCACCTTATCACCAAATGAAACTACGTCAATAATTCCAGGCAATTTTTTGGCCTCCGTTCCATCAAATGATTTCAATTTCATCCCAAAAGAAGGTGGCCTTTGTATTTGTGCATGCAACATGCCTGGTTGTTTGTAATCAATGCCAAAAAGTGGCTTGCCAACTAATAAATCTTTATTGTCAACACCTGAAAAAGTTTTACCAATCAATTTAAAATCTTTTGGATTACGCAGATCTACCTTTTCTGGTGCTTTTAATTTTGAAGCATCCAAGGCTAGTTCACCATAAGAAAGTTTCTTTCCTGAACTATGGACAATCATCCCTTTATCAGCCTTGCATTCACTCATTGGCACACTCC
>JAZKGO010000150.1:0-22387 GCA_040385875.1 Bacteroidota bacterium | reverse complement strand
TGGAGAGTTTCATCTGAGTCTTTCATGAAAAGCTTACCTTGGGTACAAGATTTGAAGATTCGTGGGGGATATGGAACAATGGGTAACTCAAATAACGTTGATCCAAATAACCAGTATTCATTGTATGCAACAAATGTTGGTAATACAAACTACGATATTTCTGGCTCAAACTCTTCTACTGTTGAAGGTTATGCTCGTAGCCGTATTGGTAATCCAAATGCTAAATGGGAAACCTCAATCACCAAAAATATTGGTTTTGATGGTACTTTCTTGAACGGAAAATTAGACATAATTTTTGATGTTTGGGCAAAAGATACTAAAGATTTATTGTATCAATTGCCAATCACACAAACTGCAGGTGCTTTTGCTTCTGCTCCTTCGGTAAACGTTGGTAGAATGTCGAATAAAGGTGTTGATATTCAGTTAATTAACAGAGGGAACATTACCAATGATCTTCGTTATACACTAGATATAACTGGTGGTTTCCTTAAAAATGAATTGGTGGAAATCGCAGATAACCAAACTTATTTGACTAACGTAAACCCTGGCTTCAGAGGCTTAACGCCTATCAGAAACCAGTTGGGTTATTCTATCTCATCATTTTATGGTTTGCAAGTGTTAGGTCTATTCCAAACTAAAGAGGAAGTAGCTGCTGCTCCAGCACAAGATGGTAAAGGTGTAGGTCGTTTCCGTTACCAAGACATCAATGGTGATGGTACTATAAATGCTAGTGACCGTACTTATTTAGGAAGTCCAGTGCCTAAGTTTACTGGTGGTATGAACTTCACTATCAACTACAAAAGCTTCGATATCTCATCTTATATGAACGTATTCATGGGTAATAAAATCTTTAACGCTTCAAAATGGTTTACTGATTTCTATCCATCGTTCTCTGGTGCCGCTATTTCTGAGCGTGTAAAAGATTCATGGAGCCCAACCAATACAGGTGCTACTATACCTATATTTGAAACAGCATCTAATTTTAGTACCAATGCTCAGGCCAACTCATTCTATGTGGAAGACGGTTCTTATTTCCGTATGCAAAACATCAATGTTGGTTATAACTTAACAGACAATGCATTGAAAAAATTAGGATTGAGCAGAGTAAGAATATTCGGTTCATTAAACAACCTATTTACAATTACTAAATATCAAGGATTAGATCCTGCTGTAGGTGGTAATGCTGATACAAACTTTGGTATTGACGTAGGTAACTACCCTAATACTAAGAGCTGGAACTTAGGTTTAAACATTGGATTTTAAATTGGATTGTTAAAACAAGAATAAAACAAAAATTAATAAAATGAAAAAATTTAGTTTTTTAAAAATTTCAACACTGGTAGTTATACTGTCATTGTTGGGCTATTCATGCAAGGAAGACTTCCTGAGTGTATTGCCTACAGGCTCTATATCAAAAGCACAGCTAACTTCCAAAAAAGGACTAGAAGGCGTTTTGATATCTTCCTACCACGCTTTGGGTGGTTATGGAGGTCTAAGAATGGTACATCCAAACAACTGGGTTTGGGGAAGTGTTCGTGGTGGCGATGCCAATAAAGGAACTGACCCGGGTGATTTTTCAACTATCAACCCAATTCAACGTTTCGAATATCTACCTACCTTAGACGTAATCGAAAACAACTATCGTGGATTATACGAAGGCATTGCTCGTGCAAACAGCATGTTGGCGCTAATTAAAGATGCTGCTTCTGATGTATCTGCTGATGATAAGAAAAGGTTGACGGCTGAGGCTCGTTTCCTAAGAGGTCACTTTTATTTCTCATTAAAACGTAACTATAACAACACTCCTTATGTTGATGAGTCGGTTGATGTGGGTACAGGTATTGAAAAAGTAACCAATACTGCTGATTTATGGCCAAAAATTGAAGCCGATTTCAAAGCAGCTTATGATGCGCTTCCTGCTACTCAAGGTCAAATTGGCCGTGCTAACAAATGGGCTGCTGCTGCATATTTAGCTAAAGTATATATGTATGAGAAGAAATACGGTGATGCAAAGGCTCTATTTGATCAAATTATTGCTAATGGTGTAACTACTGGTGGCAAGAAATATGCATTGGTTCCTAAATTTGCTGACTTGTACAAAGCATCTAATGATAATAATTCAGAATCGATATTCGCTGTTCAAGCTGCTGCCAATACTGGCTCTGTAGCTAATGCAAATGCTGACTTGGATTTGAACTGGCCATACAATACAGGTCCAGATGGACCAGGTAACTGTTGTGGTTTCTTCCAACCAAGTTTTGAATTAGCCAATTCATACAGAACCAATGCTGATGGACTTCCATTATTAGATGGTTCTTATAACTCAGATGCCAATGCAGTAAAATCAGATATGGGTGTAGCATCAAGTGCAGCCTTTACATTGGATGCAGGCCCGCTTGATCCACGTTTAGACCATACAATTGGTCGTCGTGGTATTCCTTTCTTAGATTGGATCAAACATCCTGGTTTCGCTTGGATTCGTAACCAAGCCAACGGCGGCCCTTACTCTCCAAAGAAATATCAATACTACAAATCAGACAGAGGTTCATTGCAAGATAATAGCTCTTGGACTCCGGGCTATACTGCCTTGAATATCACTGTATTGCGTTTGGCTGACATTATTTTAATGGCTGCTGAGGCTGAAATTGAAGTGGGTAGTTTGGAAAAAGCTCGTGAGTATGTAAACCTAGTTCGTGCTCGTGCGTCTAACCCAGACGGTTTTGTAATGGATGGAGCTGCTCCAGCTGCCAATTATAAAATCGGCCTGTATACGACAGCTTGGACAGACAAAGCTGTGGCTACAAAAGCTGTTCGATTTGAGCGTAAGCTTGAATTGGGTATGGAAGGTCACCGTTTCTTCGATCTAGTACGTTGGGGAACTGATGTTACTGAAATAAATGCATACCTTAAATATGACGGAGCTGCTGGCAGACTTCCAAATACTTTGGGTGGTGCAACTTATCAAGCTAAAAATGCTTTATTACCACTTCCTCAAGGTCAAATCGACTTATTGGGTAGTGATATCTTAAAGCAAAATCCTGGCTATTAATTGCTAGTATAATTAATTTAGAAAAAGGCATCGATTCTTAGATTCGATGCCTTTTTCTATTTCGCTTAAAATTATATTTCAGAAATGCTTACTAAATTCATTAAACCATTTAAAATCTACTATATCTAAGTAATCAGATCAAAAAAAAATTAGTGTATAAAATTACCACATTGCTAATTCTGGCTCTTTTACAGGTGGCTTCATCCTGTAAGCAGAAGAATTACGATTCACCCATACCAAAGACAAGCCTTAGACAGGAAGGGAATTTAACTGTCGACAACAGAATTAGATATTATCTACTCAATTTACCCCCGAATTTTAACGAAGGCTCAGATTTCTCCTTAGTGATTGCCCTCCATGGTGGAGGTGGAAAATCAACCCAAATGGAAACTGATTACTTGCTTACCGAAAAAGCCAATGCTGCCAATTTTGCAATAGTGTATCCTGAAGGTGTGAAGAGTGATGGTATTTTAAAACTACAAACTTGGAATGCAGGAACCTGCTGCGACTACGCTGTTGAAAATAAGATTGATGATGTGAAATTCATCAGCCTTCTGATAGACGAAATCTTAAAGAAATACCCTAAAATAAATCCTAAGAAAGTCTATGCTACAGGAATGTCGAATGGAGCTATGTTGTGCTATAAATTAGCCTGTGAGTTGTCAAATAAAATTGCAGTCATTGCTCCAGTGGCAGGTACTATGGCCACCAATGAACGATGCAATCCTGCACGTGCAATGCCTATGCTTATCATTCATTCAAAATTAGACACAAAAGTACCCTACTCTGGAGGTACAGGAATTTTTGGTTATTACTTCCCTCCTGTTGAAAATGGAATCAATAATTGGTTGTTCAATAATAACTGTAAAAGTGATTCCAAAACAATTAAAAATTATGAAAAGTATACATTAACCAGTTGGGGCAACTGTACTGATAATAGTACAATTGAGTTCTACTTTACAAATGATGGTGGTCATTCTTGGCCTGGAGGCCTTCATAATAGAGAAGTGGCAGATGAACCCTCCAAAGCTTTTATTGCCAATGATATCATATGGGAATTTTTCAAAAAACATCAATTACCTTAGTGTCATTAAATTGCAATATTTGAGAATTTGAAAGTAGCTTGCGATTTTACTTTGGGTATTAGGTGGTTAAAAGTCAAATGGTTACAAAAATATTTAAAATTGATAATGAAACCTCCACCATAAAATATTCATTTTAAATTTTGCCCAATTTTCTATTGAACCGTTCAATAATTTTCAAATAAAAACATTTCTTTTTCAAAAAATAAATTCTACTTTTGAACTCTAAGCTTTTAAAAGTCAAATTAATACGACTCAATAATTTTTGCTTCTTTAGGTCAAAATTTCAACTATACAACCACCATGATTTCAAAACTTAACCTTCGGATTTTTATCTATTCAATTGTATTCTCTTTCTTACTAACAAGTTGTTATTCCTATCGCATAGCCACTCATGCGCAAGCTGGTACCGAACCGATAAAAGTAATTGGCAAAAGCTATGCCTGGGGCTTAGTACAAAATCCTCCGCTGATTTCAACGCCAATCTGTGATAGCCTAGATGCACGAGGAATGAGCGGAATAAGGGTGAAGAAAAGCTTTGGGCGGAGTGTCGTAACAATCATTACCTTAGGCTTTTATAGTGCAGTAGAATTAGAATATCAATGTGGAAAACCAAATCCAAAACCAATAAACCCTCTATAATTATGCCTAAAATTGACATGAACAAAAGAAAATGGGAGAACCGTCATAAGACATTTAACGATCCCATTAAAAATATGTACACCCTATTCAATGGCGCTGGTGATGCGGTGGATACCTACAATAAAGTGACTAGCGAAATAATGGCCTTAATCAAAAAAGCAACGGAAGACAAAACAACCTTGCGAGCTTTGGGGGCAGGTTGGAGCTGGCATCAAATTATGACTGGCGGGCCAAAAGGTATTATTTTGGATACAAAACCATTGAATACAATTTTTCCAATTAGTCAAGCGAGGGTTTTACCAAGCTATACCAAAGAGGTAAATAAACTTAAATTTGTACAATGTGGTGCAGGTATTTGGGAGTTAAATGAAGCTTTAAAACCTATAAATCTTTCCTTGAAAACCACTGGTGCAAGCAACGGCCAAACCATCGCAGGCCTTATAGGTACGGGAGCCCATGGGAGTGCAATTGATATAGGCTCAGCCCAAGATTTTGTAGTGGGCTTGCATATTGTGGTGAGTAGCACAAGGCATGTATACATTGAGCGAGACTCTTATCAAGTGGTGAATCAGTCATTTGTAGATAAATTTGGGGCTGAACTAATCAGAAATGATGAGATATTTAATGCTGCTTTGGTAAGCTTTGGCTGTTTTGGTTTTGTACATGGAGTGATGGTGGAGGTGGATGATATTTTTCTAATAGAAGGCAGCATGAGGATGGATGATTTTGACAATGATGTATTGAAATTGATGCAAACCAATGATTTTACTAATACTGGTACCGTGAATGTGGCTGAACCTAATACCAGACCTTACCACTTTGAAGTAAAACTAAACCCTTACGATAGCCTTCAACAAGTGTATATCACCACTATGTATAAGAAACCTTTTCATACCAATTATATGCCTCCTAACCCTAATTCAGAGGGCATTGGCCCCGGCGATGATGCACCAGCCTTTATTGGTAAAGTTCTGGAAACAGTTCCAAGCTTGATTCCCAAAGCCATTAATACCCTTACCAAATCTTCGCTGACCTTGTATGAAAAAGCGACAGGCTCAATCGGTGAAATATTTAATAATACTTTGCTAAGAGGTAAATTATTATCTGCGGCTATTGCCATCCCTATTGACAGAATTAAAGAAGTAATTGCCGTATTGGCTGAGGTAAATGCCATTCCTTCAGTGAAAAATTTTCCAGGAATCTATGCTTTTCGATTTGTGAAAGGTACCAAAGCTACACTGGGTTTTACAAAATTTAACCAAACTTGTGTAGTTGAAATGGACGGTGCTTATAGCGATAGAAGCATTGAATATTGTAAAAAAGTTTGGGACAAATTAGAAGAAAAAAATATACCTTTTGCCTGCCATTGGGGCAAACAAACAGACCTCTCCCCTTCACGTATCCAATATATGTATGGTCAAGCAGCAGTAGATAGCTGGAAAGCTGCAAGAAATAGTCTATTAGATGCTGACTCGAAAAAAGTATTCACCAACCCAATCATGGAAAAATGGGGACTAGATTAATTTTTATATCAAAATAAAGTGATATTTCAGTCAAGAGACTTATTTTATGAATGACTCCATTGTGAAAAATGTGAGCGTTGGAAATTTACATTTTAACAACATTGGTTTCAAACCAAGCCTTGCAGTCTTCTAAACTTAATTTCCCTTCAGCAATGCTCAGGATAAATTCAGTTAATATTGAGTTGGTTGCTTTTATGGAAAGGTCGCAATGATTTAAATTCAAGAACTGAAGCGAGGCTGCTAACCCCGTTCGCTTATTCCCGTCCGAAAATATATGATTAGAAATGATATTAAAGCAATATAGTGCAGCCTTATCGGTAATTTTTGGGTAAAGTTCTTCTCCAAACATTTCTGTTTTGACAGCTTCTAATAAATAATCCAAATTTGATTCTTTGAGAAAATTGAAAGGTTCGGCGAAATTACCTCCATGTTTATCAATTGTTGCCTTATTTATCTTAATTACCTGATTTTTTGTCAAATAATTGATCATGCTAATGCTCTAAAGGTTTCATCAAAGCGTTCAAAATTCTTATCAAGAAAATTTTCAAATTCAATTTCCTTTTTTGCTTGTTCTTCAATCAAAATTTCTCTTAAAAAAGTTTTAAAAGTAGCAGGCTCCTCATTCATCAATTCCCTAAGTGCATCTTTGATTAAATCTTTTTCCAAAACAATTGCCATATTGATAGTATTTTTTCTCAAAGTTAAGAATTAAATCTACAAATTAAAGTAGGGCCTTAATCAAAATAATTGATGGATAAAACTTTAAAAATTAGATTCTTATTGACTTAATTTATCAATAGATTTAATAATTACCTTATTAAACTCCACTTCAGAACCTTCAGCTTGTAAAGCAATTTGACCTTTCGAAACGGTTGCATTATGCCCATGGTTAACCAAAACATTATTAAGCCAGACCTTTACTTCTGTCCCTAAGCATTCAACTACCATCGTATTCCATTGACCAAGTGGCTTTTCAGTGCCATCTGTTAAATTGATAATTCTCCTATTTTTATCTCCATCAACCCCCCATTTTTCTTTTGGCCCACGGCGAGCTTCCATATCGGGTACTTCAATATTTTCCCCAATACACCAAAAATCTCCGGCATTTTCGTGCATCAATTGCACCTCGATACTTTGAGGAAACATTCCATATAATCGTCTGGGTTTAGAGGCATGTACCAATATTCCACAATTACCAGGAGCAGCAGCAAATCGATATTCGACAGTTAATTGGAAGTTTTCGTATTTTGCATCCGTAATAATATGGCCTCCAGGCTTTGCTAAGCTCACCATTTTACCTTCACGAATAATAAATGGACTCGCTACCCCAGAATTATTTTCCATGGCTGGAACATCAATATGCCATCCAGTAAAGTCCTTTCCATTAAATAGACTTTTGGGCTGTTTCTTCAAGTCGGCATAGCTTATTAGTTCAATGCCTAATTGATCAATCAAAGCCCTAATTTTAGGATTGGTCCAAAGATCCACCACTCCTTGTCTATCTGTGGCCACATTTTCATAACCAATATGATGGATGGCTTTTACCTCTTCATTATTTAAAGCTGGGTGATCCACAAAAAGATATTTTTCGCCAGGCTTAATACCCTTCAACATTTTTGTAAAACTCTCTATTTTTTCCGCAAGAGTTTTGGAAGGCCCTCCATAACCAATACTTTTCACCCCGTAATCCCTTGGATCAATATCTATACCATACTCTTGTGCCAATTTTTTTGCAATTGCTGATATTTCTGGTTTCATATTATAACAACCCATATGCGACGAAATATGGCTGATTCGAGGTGTCTTTTTGAGTCCCAATTCAATTTGAGCACGAATTTCCTTTTCAATCTCTTCAATTTTCCAATTATTTTCGCTCAAAGACTGGCCTGGATAATTTTTATTGGGGTAAATAAAAGGGTAGAAATAGCCGTCGGCATCGGTTAGGCTAGGGCAATTGGTTAATGGTCGATATTTTATATTATCCCATTCGCTGGTGAGAGCAATATGAATTCCTACATCGACCGATGGGTTCTCTCTTAGCAATTGGACCGCCTCAGGAAACCATGGCGAAGGAACAATAATTTCAATTGATTTTTCGATTCCCTCATTAAAAGTCTTGATTAAAGCTAAATTGCCAGAATGAGAAAAGCCCATGTCATCACCACGTATAATTAGCTGTTTATCAGTCTTTTGTGCTAAAGTTGAATAGCAGAGCAGTAAAAAAAGGAATAGCTTTTTCATTTTCAGAATAGTTAAAAATATAGAAGTTGTTATAATGCTTTTACTTGGCTGTCCAGCCACCATCCACGGTGAAGATTGAACCACACATATACGAGGAGGCATCACTGGCCAGCATTATGGCAAGACCTTGTATCTCAGGCAGTTCTGCCCAACGACCCACAGCTGTGGCTCCAATTACAAAATTTTTATACTCGTCAGAATCTTTAAAAGGAATATTCATTTCTGTAAGAAAAGGGCCTGGGCAAATAGCATTTACATTGATATTGAATGGAGCTAATTCCAATCCCAATGCCCGTGTCATGTTCACGACCGCTCCCTTGCTCGAAGCATAGGGCGTGCGATTGGCCAATCCGACCAGCCCAACCGTGCTTGCTAGATTAATAATTTTCCCCATCCCAGCTGCTTTCAGATGAGGGGTTACTGCTCTGGAAGCCAGCCAAGTACCATTTAGATTCACGTCATTTACTTTTTTGAAATCGCCATAACTCAGCTCATCTATGGGCCCACGGATATTGATACCGGCACTATTTACCAAAATATCAATCCTACCAAAAACTTCCATGGCTTTTACTACCATGACCTCCATTTCGGTTTCGTTTGTAACATCAGCAGCAAATGAAATTGCTTTAATTTTATAATCTTTTTCAAGCTCATCAGCCGCAGCTTTACCTTCAGTTTCACTCCTATTTACGAGCATAATATTGGCTCCGGCTGAAGCCAAACCTGCTGCAATAGCAAATCCAAGCCCTTTAGAGCCTCCCGTTATGATAGCTGTTCTACCTGTAAGTTCAAATAATTTTATTCCTGGAAGCATTATAGATGTTTGATTTTGGATGTTAGATATTAGGGCTTTAAACCACAACAATTACTTTCAATTTTTTGTCAATTGCTTATTGTATATTTCCTTAGAGTCCTAAACTTTTGGCAAATGCAAATGAATCTACAATATTTTTTTCCTCTATTGCTAGTTTTTCTTCAGGCGAAAGAGGTGAAATTTTAGGAATGGGCTTGGCTGATTTTTTATCCTTCACCAATTTTAAGGTATTGGCTAAATCTATTGCGGGAATGCCTTCCATACTTGGCCAATAATCAGCTGTGATGCAGGGTATTTCGAGTGGATCCCTAGTAATCATTTCCAAATTAAACTTGATTTTTGAATTGTGTTTCAAACAAAGCTCTACCATTTTTTTGAGATTGAGGATACCTGTTCCCATAGGCACTTCAGCCAATAAAAAACCGTTTTGGTATTCATCCAAAGCCATGTCTTTAATATGACTGCTGAACGAGTAAGGTGCCAATGTTTCAACCACTTTCATTGGATCTTCTAAAAGTGCAATACTATTCCCAAAATCAAGGGTGACTCCAATCCACTCACTGTCAATCAATTGCATAACCTTCACCAGTTCATCTGCTCGCCAATCTTTGTGGTTTTCAATCCCCAACTTCATTTTATACTTTTGCAAAATCGGTTCTGCTAATCGGATCGCTTCTATTGCCTTTTTTTGAAATTCTTGGTATTCTCCATTTTTATGAAAAACTTCATAGCGGCGACCACCTAAACTCACCGTTCTGATGATAGACGCACCCGCTTCTTTGGCTGCCTTTACATCTTTATCGAATTGAGCAACACCATCGGCCGTTTTGGGCAATTGGATGGAGCCTTCCAAATACATCTCATATTTTTCCCTTTTTTCTCTCACTTTTTTCGAAAAATCCTCAGCCCAATCTTTAATAACTACCTGTATTCCACCCGCCCCGATTGACTTACAATGCTCCATTAAATCAATAGCATTATTGAAGGCAGGGTACTTTTGACTAGCCACTTTTGAACCATAACGGGCACCATAAGAATGCACTACCACACCCATTTTATTTGAGTCGACGGATTTTCCTCTTAATATTTCAGGAATAGTCATTGCTGCTAAAGTAGATTTTTGGATAAATTCTCTCCGTTCCATAGTTTTACTCTTTTTTGAATCATTTCAATTCCTTCAAATTCTCCACATGCTTGTTAAGGTCCTCCACCTTCCAAGGCATCACACGACCTTGGGTGGTATGTCTTGTTCTCCCGATTAAAAATCTTGACAACGGACCAGCGTTATTCCCCCATTCGTTTCTAATATAAGTAAGAATATTGGTAATGGTAGCATCGTCCAATGTAGAATGAGCCGGCATCACTGGTAATATTTCCGGGGCATCGTATTTTTTACCTCCTACTGTAATGGCTCCTTCAATACCATGTAAAACAATAAGTGCTAAACGAGTTTCATTACCCGTAACCCATTCAGAACCAACTAATTTTGGGGCAAATCTTGGCACTCCCTTTCCATCAGAACCATGGCATCCTGCACAAGTATTGAGGTATTGTATACGACCCTTCGCAAACATGTTTTGTTCCTCAGGTTTTAAAATAATTTGATCTGCTGCAACTGCTTTAGCTGGAACATGCCCTGGCCATTCAAACATCGCACTCAATTTTTGTCGATTATATTCCTCGATTTTAGTATTACCTGATGCCAATATTAGAGGCATTTTTTCGAGCTTTATGGGTTTAGGAATATTACTTGACTGTACAACCAAGCCCATTAAATAAGATTTTTCTTGCCAACGGTTTGGTCGGGAATTAATTAATGTAAGTACTGTATTTAGCTCATTTGGGTGGCCTTTTTTTACAATGGCTGAGGTCAACATTTCTATGAAAATTTCTTTCTCCATATTCGGTTTCTGCCAATTTTGGTTTTTATTTAAGTATTTCAAAAATGCAAATTCATTGTTTTCCAAGCTACTAACCACCGCATCTTTGATAATAGCGGAACTACCAAATCTATCTAAAATACCAGCTAATAGATTATATTTAAGCTCATTAGAGAATATTCCAGCACTTAAAGCTATTTGCAAACTTTGTTCGATTGAGGCATTTAAAGATTTTTTCTGTAAAATATTTTGAAACTTTGAGCTGATTAATGGGTTATTTTTTGCAAACTTTTCCAAAAGTCTCATGACAGTATTACTCACTAAAACGTTCTTTTCAGCTACCACTTCGAAAAGCAAATTGGATTGGATTAGATTTAGCCCATCGAGCGTCCAAATGGCATGTAGTCGACCAAGTGAATTTCCATTTTTAGCCAAACCAATGAGCGCCTTTTCAATCGCTTTATCTCCCCTTTCGACCAAAAGTTTTTGAGCCATGTCACGCATCCAACCATCTGTGGAAGAGAGCTTTGCCACCAATTGTAAGCTTGAAAGCGCAGATAATTTTACCACCTTTTTAGGCTGCCAATTTTCTGGAACAATACGCCAAATCCGGCCTTTATTTAAGTATTTATCTAGACCTCTTTTAGCATATTGTTCTTTCAAATAAGGTGTTTCATACAAGACATGTTGCATAATGCCTTTGTACATATCTACCACATAAAGTGCCCCATCTGGCCCAGAAGATAGATTTACAGGTCTAAAACGCTCATCAGTCGAGGCCAAAAACTCTATCCCAGGATGCGGGTCAGTAGCCAAAAGTTCTATCCCTTTTTCTTCAATAATATTTCTTTTTACCAAATTGCCAGTCGGCTCACATACAAATACATTGCCAAAATAAGCCCTTGGAAGTGTGCTTTCACGATAAACCAAGGGCGAGCACGCAGCCGTAAATTCTAATAACCTATTTTGAGCATCTAGCGTGCCTGGTATATAACCTCTATTCACCGCCGGCGTTTCACGAATCGGATAGACTCTTCTATCAGTACTTAATCCATGATCGATTCCTGAACTTGGCGCATGATTTTTATTTCTTGATAAGTAATTGGGTGGAACCAAGTCGGCATGAAGCTGTGACCAGTTGTAATTATAATGTAGCCGCCCTTTATCGTCATGACTGATACCCCATTGACCACGAAATTCAGTACTATCACGCACCCAATTTCCAGAAACAAATTGATATCGTAATCGAGATTTAGCATTGTAATAATGATTATCCAAGCCTCTCAAAAGACCGTTACCAGAATGCTCAGGTGCAGACCCTCCCGCATACTCTTTGTCAATCAGTGTTTTTGTATCTGCTTTAAGGTCTCCATTCAAATCCAAGCATTGCCAAAGAGTCTGATTTTCAACTACTAAAATACCTCCTTTAATTAAAGCCAGAGCACGTGGAAGTATGAGGCTGTCTAAATAAATAGTACTTTTATCCATTTGCCCATCCCCATTCGTATCTTCTAAAACGCTGATTCTACCAATTGGATTTTTCTCATTATTACCCTCAATATCAGGCATATAGCCTCTCATTTCCACTACCCAAAGTCGGCCATCCTCATCAAAATTGATGGTTACTGGATCTTCAACCATTGGTTCAGAAGCTACCAATTGGATTTTTAAACCTTTTTCCAAAACGAAGGTTTTCTGCTCTTCGGATGGGCTTAAAACTGGGGTATCTTCTATAGGAAATTTAGCGCCAATTAAAAGGAGAGAAAAAAAAGAAAATAGGACTAAAAAGGACTTTAGCATTAATAAAACTTGGCTGTTTTATACAAAATATTGATTTCAAAACTGAATCAAATTTCGAAAAGATTAACTGATTAATTTTGCATTATAAACTACTATTCGAAAAAAAGCTCCCCCTACCAGAAGGCAGAGGGAAATTTTTTAAACCTTTTTATAGTCAGGATGTACCCAAGGGGCACGATATTTTCTTGATAATAAGGCAGTTGCTTCTTTATCTCCTTTTACTGTTTTGGTAATTGGGTCATAAGCAACTGGGCGACCGAGCTTCATCGAGATGTTCGCTAAAATACAGCAAGCGGTAGAAATATGGCCTTGCTCAATATCCGCTACTGGCAGTGATTTATTGTCAATTGCTTTCAAAAAATCTTGCATATGTAAGCGAGTAGCTGGTGCTGCATTCAATTCTATACGCTCTTCGGTGAGGTCTTCAGGGTATTTTTCTTTTTCATATACCACATCCATATGAATTTTTTGTCCTTTCGGATCTACTGGCACAAAATCATATTTCATGGTGCTCGCAAATAGGGTCCCTTTATCACCATAAAGGGTAAATGACCATGGATATTCTGGATTAGAGGGGGTGCCCCAACTGCGGTGAGTCCAAACACAATTTAACTCATCATGCTCAAATACAGCCGTTTGGGTATCTGAAATATTAGATTTTGCTTCCTTGTTCATATAAATACCTCCTTCAGAACTGATTTTTTTCGGCCAGCCTAATTTCAACATCCAACGAACAGTATCATACATATGCACACACATATCACCTGTGATACCATTGCCGTATTCCATAAATGCTCTCCACCAACGAATATGTGGAAGGCCATCATAAGGTCTTAAAGGAGCTGGGCCAGTCCACATTTCATAATCCAAAAAGTCTGGCACTGGCTCCAAAGGCGGATTTGAATTATTGCGCATACTCAAATAGCAGGTCATTTCCACATGCTTAATGCGTCCTAAAAGGCCCGCATCAACAATGTTTTTCTTGGCTTCAATCAAGTGTGGGGTGCTTTTACGTTGTGTACCTACCTGCACCACTTTATTGTATTTTCGAGCGGCAGCCACCATTGCTTCGCCTTCCATTACATCTACTGAAATGGGTTTTTGTACATATACATGAGCACCAGCTTTTACTGCATCAATCATCTGTAAAGCATGCCAATGATCGGGTGTACCAATGAGGACCAAATCCAGTTGATTTTCTTTTAACAGATTCCGATAGTCGCCATAAAGTTTAGGAACTGCTTTTGATTTTTGTCTGGTCGCCACCAATTTTCCTGCAGCATCTAATACTTTTTTATCTACATCACAAAGTGCAACCACCTCAACATCAGCTACTTGAATGAGTCTAAAAAGGTCTGATTTGCCGTACCATCCAGTACCAATTAGTGCTACTTTCAAAGTTTTAGCACTTGGCCCAGTATCAAAGCCATAGGCTGCCAAAGTGCTAAGTCCAATTGTTGCTGCAGAACTATACAAAAATTTGCGGCGATTAAGATTAATATTATTCATTGTTTTTTCAAATTATAAAATCAAGATTTATTTAAATTATTTCTTATAAAAATAGTATAAACAAATATAGTAAGAAAATGATAAAAATGAATTCTTGACTGTGTGGGTAAGACTTTAAAGGGGCAAACTAAATCGATTTCTGAGCGTATTTTTTCAATAAAAAGCATCCACAATATGTTCAATATTAACCTGTTGGCCTTTCATAATAATGGAGATTATATCAAAACGAATTTCTTTTTTCCAACCTGTGGCATAGATATATTCTTCGGCAGCGGCCATCACTTGACTGGCTTTTTGGGGAGTCACATCATCTTCGGGCATTCCATAGCTGATATTGGTCTTCGTTTTCACTTCCACAAAAACGAGAAAAGGTTCCTTTTTAACAATAAGGTCTATTTCGTAACGCTTCCAACGGAAATTTTTTTCGATGATTTCAAAACCATGCTCAGCCAAATAATTGGCTGCCAATTCTTCCCCTTTTTTACCCGTTTCGTTATGTGTGGCCATTGTCTAAATCTCAATAAATTATTCATTTTCAAATTTTGAACCGACTGGTTTACGGTATTCTTGAAAAGGGATTTTAATGAGCGGTTCAATCCTTGAGTTCTCTTTTGGATCCATATAAGTGTCAATTCCATACACCAATTTATCTCTGTCTAAGCTTCTTAAAGTACCAAAAAGTCGATCCCAAATGGAGAAAATGTTTCCATAATTTGAGTCGGTATAAGGCAAAGTATAGTGGTGGTGTATGTGGTGGATATCAGGAGTAATAATCACATAGCCTAAAGCATTGTCCAGCCATCTAGGCAATCCAAAATTGGCATGGTTAAATTGTGAAAGCAACACTGAAAAGGACTGATACATGAAAACTAGCCACATTGGTGCACCAATCAAAAATACAGCCAAAGTAGTAAACATTAGCCTGAATACACTTTCACCTGGGTGGTGGCGGTTGGCCGAAGTCGTATCGATGTGGGTATCTGTATGATGGATTAAGTGAAACCTCCACATCCATTTTACTCGATGCTCAGTCCAATGCACAAAATAGGCCCCAATTAGATCTAAAAGCAGCATTCCAACAATTGCCTGTGCCCATAGAGGGATTTCCGGGAGCCAATTTAAAAGGCCAAAATCATTCTTCTGTGTCCAATCTGATGTTTTAACTAGTAAAAATGCCAAGGGAAAATTGACCAAAATTGTGGTAACAGTGAAAAAAATATTGGTACCTGCGTGTTTCCATTTATTGTATTTGAAAAGATAAAGAGGTGAAGCTATTTCAATCAACCAAAAAAAGGTGATGCCACCTACCAAAATCAAACTCCGATGTGAAGAGGGAATTGTGGCGAAATAATTGATAATGTTTTCCATAAAAATTGGCAAGAGTTTTTGATAAAAATACGACTTATTTGTAGATTTTTAAATGCAAAACCTCCACAAAGTTTTAAATAAGTGATAATCTGAACGTAACTTGCAGTATTATATTTCGAATATTCAATCCTATAAAGCTGGAGGATCTAACAATGTCTTAAATGAATTTGGTAATTAACAAAAAAATTGAATTTATAGAACTTGGTTTGGTTGATTATCAGGTAGCATGGGATAGACAAGAAGCCCTTTTGGCCGAGAATGTAGCGATAAAAATTGCCAATCGAAATTTGCCTGAAACCGCCCAAGTTCCTACTAATAATTATTTGATTTTCTGCGAACACCCCCACGTATACACTTTAGGAAAAAGTGGCAAGGAGGAGCACTTATTGTTGGATACCCATCAATTGGAGGCTGCTGAGGCACAATATTTCAAAACTAACCGTGGTGGCGACATTACTTACCATGGACCCGGCCAGCTGGTGGGCTATCCAATTTTGGATTTAGAAAATTTTTTCACGGATATTCATCAATATATGCGCTTTTTGGAGGAGGCTATTATTCAAACCTGTACCCATTTTGGTATAAAAGCGGGAAGGATAGCAGGCCTTACCGGTGTTTGGTTGGATTTTGAGGGAGGCCTTAATCCCAGAAAAATATGTGCTATGGGAGTGAAAACGAGCCGCTGGATTACCATGCATGGCTTCGCCTTAAATGTGAACACCGATTTGGCCTATTTTAATAATATTGTACCTTGCGGCATTGACGACAAGGCCGTTACCTCGATTGGTCGAGAATTGAATCATATTGTGGGTATGGAAGAGGTTAAACAAGTTTTATTTAATAAGTTGGCCGAATTATTTGGCTTTGAAATATAACTGAAAATTGGTTGTAAAATGAAAAAGGATATTGATTTTCCAAAAGTGGAAGGAGTAAAAATTGCGGTGACTTTACAAATTGGTGAAAATAATATTGAATATTGGGATGTGCACATTATCAATAGAAACGCTTTCCCGATTGATAATGTGATGGTTACCTCTCGTGGCTTTGGTGAGAAAAACGGCCAAGAGATTAAAACATCAATATTAAGGCATTTTATTGAAAAAGTTGAGGCACATTCCATTGCTAAAATTGAACCCATTCAATCAGAGCTATTTAGCATTAATAATGAATATTGGCTGAGTTATTATGTTAATAATCAGCTATTTGACAAAAAGTTTTTGTTTTTACCCGATAGCATAGTGAAGGAGAATTTGATTGAAATCAACCCCTTTAGACTGGTAGGTGTGTTGCACGAATAAGTCTTCTAAAATCACAACAAATTGACAAACAAAAGGAAAATAGAACAAAAATAGAAATAGACAATAACCTACTAAAACTGTATAATGAAAGAAAAAACTACCCTCCAGCACCTATTTCAACCCATTGTAATTGTGGCCGCATTAGGCTATTTTGTAGATATTTATGACCTCCAGCTTTTTGGTATTGTGCGAGTGCAAAGTCTCACTAGCTTGTTGCCGGCTGGCTTGAGTAGTGATGAGATCAAGAAAATTGTCTCAGCTGCTGGCACCAAAATATTGGATTACCAAATGATGGGGATGCTCATAGGCGGCATTCTTTGGGGAGTTTTGGGGGATAAAAAAGGGCGACTTTCCGTTCTTTTTGGATCAATTATTACTTATTCAATAGCCAATATTTGTTGCGGGTTATTACCAAGTGTAACTTTTATGGATAAAATTGATGCGTATATTTTGCTTCGATTCATTGCTGGCATTGGCTTGGCAGGCGAATTAGGGGCAGGCATCACATTAGTGAGCGAGGCTTTACCCAAACAACTCCGAGCCATTGGCACATCATTGGTAGCTGGCATAGGTCTTTTAGGGGCAGTTGTGGCCAAATTTACCGTCTTTTTTTCAGGCTCATGGACAGCCGCCTATTTTATTGGAGGGGTGCTCGGTTTTGCATTATTGTTATTAAGAGTAGGAGTGGCGGAGTCGGGGATGTTTAAAAACATTGTGCATGAAGCAGGTGTGCAAAAAGGGAATTTTCTTTCCTTTTTTTCCAACAAAGAGCGTTTTTTCAAATATTTAAAATGCATTGGCATTGGGTTCCCAAACTGGTTCACAATTGGTATTTTAATTTATTTCAGCAACGAATTTGCAGAAGGACTGGGAATAACCGAAAAGGTGGACCCTGGTTGGGCAGTAATGTGGGGGTATATTGGCATATCCGCCGGTGATTTTTTGAGTGGTTTTTTGAGTCAATGGCTAGAATCCAGAAAAAAAGCGATTTTGTATATGATGATATTCGCCTTTTTAGGCTTTGCCTTTTATTTAGGCGGCTTGCCAAAATCGGCCAATGGAATCTATTTAATGGCTCTTTGGGTTGGTTTTGGCACAGGATTTTGGGCTATGTTTGTGACGGTGGGTGCTGAGCAATTTGGCACCAATTTAAGGTCAACGGCAGCCACTACTATACCCAACATGTCAAGAGGGGCCTTGGTGATTTGGACTTTTCTGTTTACTGGCTTTAAAACTGGCAGCTTCACTTTCTTTGGAAATGAAATCGTAAAAATAGAGCCGACAGGCGTAATATGGGCTGGAGTTATAGTTGGTCTGGTGGCCTATAGTATTGCTTTTTATTCGGTTCTGACCATTCCAGAAAGTCACGGAAAAGAACTTGACTATTTGGAGGAGGATTAATTAAAACTCAATTTTTGATAAATTTTTTGATAATTTTAATGGTTTTGTAACTAATTTCAAAAAAATAAATTCCTTGGGAAAGCTTATTCATCTTTAAAGAATATTCTTTGTTGGGAATCAAATTTTGAAATTCAGAGCTAAATACTTCAGAGCCAAGTTGATTAAAAATCTTAATTCCGATGGGGTTGAATATCATTTTATTTACAGAAAAATAAATTCTCTCTGAAACTGGGTTTGGGTAAAGATTAAAGTTATTTTCAGCTATCTCTGCTTCAGTTTCTGTAATGACTAACGTTTTCACCTCAATTTGATCTGAAAATTCCGAATCACCATTTTCGGAAATGGCCAGTATTTTGAATCGGTAATTGTTATTGGCTAATAATTCATTAACTATCCATTCGGTAGAATTAGCAGGTAGGGTAGTCACTTTTTCAAAATTTTGGTCACTATTTTTCTGTATAAAAACTTGATAGCCTGTTTCGCCTTTTGAATTATCAACCCAAACCAAATTTATGGATGAAGTAGTTACAGAAGTCACTTTTAAATTTGAGGGAGCCGCTGGTTTTGTATAAGCTTGCACATTTGAAAATGCCGATAAACCCCCTAACTCATTTTTGGCAGCAATTTTAAAAAAATATTTAGTTGCCTCTATTAAGTTTTTGATTGCAAATGATTCTGCATTTTTTTCAATCTCTGTAGCTACACCATATTGTTCACCGTCGGTGGATTGCATAAGTACAAAAGCTATCTCATCTACTGAATTATCCTTCCATTTCAAAATAATTTCTTTTTCAGAAAGTGTACTTGTGTTTAAGTTTTGAGGTGAATTTGGGAGTGTTTTAATTGTAAATACCTTAGTGTATTTTGAGCTAATTTGCCTTTCTGTATCAATGGCTTTAATTCGTAAATAATAAAATCTACTTGGCTCAAGCTTATCTATTATCAATAAATTATTAATCCAAACAGCTTTATATTCTATATAGTTTTCGAATAAAGAATCAGCAGATAGTTCAATAGATAGAATGTCTGCAACTAGAGCTGTGTGGTTCCAACTTACATTTATTTCAGTATTCGACTTTGCCTCCACTGTAATCATTTGAGGAGTTGCCAAAGAAAAAACAGCCTCTTTGATAGCCGAATACTCTGATTCACTTTCTGCATTAATAGCCTTTATTCTATAGCTATAATTATTGTCCAATTCAAGTTTATTATCCTCAAAATTTAGTGATTGGTTCTCATGAACAGAAGCTATTAGATTAAAATCATTCTCAAAGTGGGCCTTTCTTTCCAATTCATATTTATCCGCTTTGTCAACTTTCTGCCATTTGAGCTGTACTATTCTATTGGAAATTACAGTTTCAAGAGTCGGAGTAGCCAAAGCCTCTTTAATATAGAATTTTTCAAAAGTTAAGGCTCTCATTCCTAATTTATTGGCCAAAGATGGCTTAAAAAAGGGTGTATAAATAGAATTCTGAGAGAAGTAGGCTGGAAAATAGGTAATACTGTTGCCAATATTTGTTGATTTCAACTTCAAAACTATTCGATTTTTATCTGCTGAGCCTATTATTTCATTCGGTTGAATACCTTCAATGCCTAGAAACTCTTCAATCCCTATTTTTGTGTTCTGGTTTACAGAATACGGTTCGGGATATTCCATTTGTTGACCTTCGTCAAAAACCAAAGTAAGGGTAGTCGTTCCAGCCTTATAAAACACCTTTTTAATATTGGGTGATTTTGAATTTGGTTCAATTTTTTCCCCATAAAAATCTTCCTCCATTATTCTGAAAACCTCATTGGCAGTTTGCATGTACCCTTTTGACGAATAATGCACTCCATCATAATTGCTCGTTCCTATAGTGGCAATAGTAGTTAAATCAGCAAATTGATTTTGCATAATACGCTGGTGCTCACGCAATAAGCCAGATAAATTGTTAGGAAAAGTATATAGATTATTTTGAAAAATATAGACCTTTTTAATGCTTGGCAAATCAGTCCTTATATTCTTATAAATTTTCTCAAAATTTGTTTTCCAACTTAAAGTAGCCCCGTCTGCTTCATTTTCGCCTTGGCGATAAAAAAAAGCTTTAATGTCATTCGCTAAACCAGCTTTTTGAACTTTGAAAAGGAGACGACCATAAGCATTAGTAAGGTCAGCAGGATTTGTCTCATTTCTGATGGCGTTGTATTCGCTGCTGGAGCCTCCGCTCCCGCCGTTGATAATGCAAACCGGTACTTTGTATTTCTCAATGATCAACCTTTGTAATTCAGAGGCCCAAAAACCCACCACATTTCTTTCAGTATTTGAAATATACCACAATGTATCGGCTGGATTGTAATCATCAAAATTGTTTTGGGCGGTAAACACTCCAAAGCTCCGGGCAAACTCCCCTTTATAAACATCAGGAAAGTCAAACCCGTTGTATGAATTGGATTGACCTGTCACCACGTAGGCGTCGCCCGCTACAATATTTTTTCGGGAAACCACCAAACTGGAATCATTCTCATTTGTATGAGAAAAAATATCAAAGTCATATTCTGAAAGTTCAGCTTTGATTTCAATTCCGAATTCAAAAAAGCCCTGATTATTGTTAAAATGAAGTGTTTGTTTTGAATACTTTTCCAAGGAACCATTTTTTTGGACAAGTATCGAAATCTTCACAATAGAGGTATCCTCCACTTCACCTGTAAAAAACACACGGGCTTTATTGCTTAAATCTCGAGGATATAGCTGTAAGTTTTGAGGTAGGTTACGAAAGGAAATATGGCCAAATCGTTGACATACAGCTACTTGAATTGTAATGAAAAATAAAAATACAATTGTTTTATTCATTCAATTCAATTTAGAAAAGAGCTATTTTCTTTACACTAAAATAGATTGAAAATTGTTGAGTAGCTTGCCGAGGTCTGAAATGAAATTGGGGTCTTGTTCGATTTTGTTACCAATTACCACAATATCTGCACCCGCTTCAAAAGCTGTTTTTGCTTTTTCAATTGAATTGATACCCCCTCCAACGATAATTGGCAAATCTACTGATTGCTTCACCTTGGTAATCATCTCTGCTGAAATAGGGTATTTTGCACCGCTGCCTCCATCCAGATAAATAAGACTCATACCCAACATTTCGCCAGCCATTGCTGTGCATGCCGCTATTTCAGGTTTATTATGCGGCACTGGCGTGGTATTCGAGATATAGGAAACAGTGGTTTGCTGGCCAGAATCAACTAAGATATAGCCCGTTGAAATTATCTCAAGCCCACTTTTTTTAAGAATTGGGGCTGAAATCACATGATGGCCAATTAAAAATTCAGGATTTCGCCCCGATATTAATGAAAGCAATAAAATAGCATCGGCACTAGGTTCAATATGAAGACTATTCCCTGGAAAAAGAACCACAGGAATGTCACAATATTTTTTTATAAAACTAATTAAATCTGCTAATTGATGGTTGGAAATTAGGCTTCCTCCCACAAAAAAATAACTTATTTTGTTAAGAATACAATCGTGAATAATGTCAGGAAGTGTTTCAAAATCTATTTTATCGGGATCCAGCAAGATAGCAAGTCCTTTAATTTGATTTTCCTTACCTTTTACTATTTTATTATAAATCTGTTTTTGATTCATCCTTTTTTAATTCGGCTAATGCCTCAATGATTTTTTCTCTTGCTATTCCAATCAAAAATGCCAAAATATACCCTTTAATACTCGAGACAAGTGGTGAATCTTTTGTCTTCTTTTTTTCAGGTAAATTATTCGTATCGATTTTTAAAACTGAATTTTTA
>JAZKGO010000149.1:0-2720 GCA_040385875.1 Bacteroidota bacterium | reverse complement strand
TTTGGAGTTAAATAACCGCTGTTTTGCAAGGTAAAGAATTCATGATTTTTAGAATACGACCAATAATAGCGAGCCGTTAAGTTAATGGTCATTTTATTGTTCAACGAATATTTTCCGGTAAGATCGTTTTGAAGGATTTCTCGATTGCGTTCTGCAAATATAATTCCAGTATCATCAAAGTCAACCCATCCACGATCATTAATCATTTTAGTGTATTCAGATGCGAAGGCTAAAGAAAATTTGTCATTGAATCGGTATTTTGGACCTAAATAAAAGCCATAATTATTTCTACCACTCTCATTGTATTTTGTAAATGCAGGTTGGATAATTAGTGTAAAAGGATTGTTGTCATTTGAGGTGAAATTTAGAATGGTAATCATTTTTTCTGGAAGAAATACATATCTTCCATATTCACGAGGCTCGTAAAAATCGAATGTTTTGACGGGTGTTAATTCGAATAAAAGCTCTAAAGAATCATTCCCTAATGTTGTCGCCCTTATTTCTGTCCCAAAAGCACCAGTCTGTAATTTTCCGGAAGTATTGTCTATTTCAAAATTTACATATTCATTTAATCTGAAAGTATTAAAAATTTTATTAGGATTCACTATTCTATAGCTTGCATGTCCATAGGCATTATGATAATTAGAATAAAAATTGATGCCTAAATCATTCACATCGTAGTTTTCTGAAAGATATTTTCCAGAAAACCCGTACCTATATTTTCCGCTTGTTTTTTCAAATCCAATTTCTGTTTTAAATCCATCATAGTCTTCAATTGTATTGATGGAGCTGTATTTAAAGTCACCATATAAATTATAAGTGTTCGCTTTTGTATTTAAGTCAAACAGTAATGCGGAAACATTTGCATCTCTAAAACCACCGTTTCTGGTAGTATTTGCATTTACAAAAGTCACCGAAGAGTTTTGATTAAAGCGTTGGTCCACGACAAACATATTGTAATTTGTCAAAGGTTCAATGACTTCTTTTCTCACCTCTCCTGTATCGTTATTTAAAATCGTAGCTTTAGTTTTTTCTGTAACGGCATTCAAGAATCCAATTCCTAATCCTTTTTCAGTACGACCAGATATTTTTACAGCATTTAGTAAATTTACCGTGCTTGGATAATTGATTATTTCTTCATTTGCTGCCGTAGCGGGTTCAGTGCTTGGAGCCCCACCAATTCTTCGAGAATAAAACAAACCTCCTTTGTTAAATAAATCAGTTCCTTCCGTAAAAAAAGGTCTATTTTCCTCTAACTGTTGTTCGAAAGGTAATAAGTTCAAAATCGCATTATCAAATTTTGTTTGTCCAAAATCTGGCACTAAAATCGCATCTAATGTAAAGGAGTCGTTTATTCCGTATTTTATATCCAACCCCGCTTTTAAAGTAGTATCAGAACCAATATCACTTTGCTGATAGTAAGCAGATGTATATGGAATTAAGAAAAGTCGGGTAGGAGTTTGTATATTTTCAATTCCTTGAAGAATTCCCGCTTGCGGAATAACAGCGCCAATTTTAGTATCAATCCTGTTCCAAGTATATTTTTGTACATCGCGCTTGATTTCACGCATAAAGTTTAAACCCCAAGTTTGTTTATCGGCTTTCGAAAATCGCAAAGCGGCATAAGGAATTTTCATTTCCACAACCCAACCAAATTCAGTGATTGTTACTTGACTGTCCCAAATAGCATCCCAACTAAAATCTTCAGAATCTTCAATTGCTAAACAATCCATTTGAACTCCTGCAGCACTTACAAAAAACCTAAAATCTTGCTGACCATCATTGAACCCGTTTATGTAAACTGAAAAGTGATCAGAAACCCCAAAAACATCTCGTTTAGTTATTTCTCGTTGAATTTTATCGGGTTCATTGTCATAAAGTAATGCCGATATGTAAATAGCATTGTTGTCATATAGTACTTTTACATCCGTTTTTTTATCGTTGCTTATTGGTTTTCCGTTGTCAGGTTCAAACATTACAAAATCAGTAGCAACTGAGGCAGTTTTCCAAACTTCTTCATTTATCTTCCCATCAATTGTTATATTTTCACTGATGGATTTTGCCTGAAGCGTTTTTTTTTGACCAAAGGTGTTAATATTGCAGGTAATTAAAAAAAGTAATGATAAATAAATATGTTTTGCCATGAATTACTATTGTATGTGGACAAAAATAGGAAAAATAGTAGATAATGTATTTTTATTTTCCTGCTGATAGACAATTTTTTTTAATATATTTTGTTATATTATAATTAAAGTTTTCATAATTTTTGTTTTCAAGGTCCTTAAATGCTTACGTTTGCAATCCCGAATTAATTTATAACTTAAAGACAACCAATGATTTATAATCTATTTCCTACTATTTTGTTTATGCTTTTTTCTTTCACTTCTAGCAAAACAAGCTTTCCAGAGCCAAATGATGTCAAACCAGTTTTTTATGCCAAAACGGTAGAAACTAGTGTTGAGGCTAAAATTGAAATGGCATACAGCAATTTGCATTCTGATAAATTTGCTTTGCCTAAGTTAGAAAGCTTTGCAGAAGCTCTAAAAGGGTATTATTCGTTGAAAGAGAAAGGATTAATTAAGAAAGATATTCTAACTTTGATTGATTTTAGTTTGTCTTCGAATACCAAAAGACTTTGGGTAATTGACTTACTAACTGGAGATATTTTGTTTCATTCTCTTGTGGCACATGGTAGAAATACAGGAAATGAATTTGCTTCT
>JAZKGO010000148.1:0-18009 GCA_040385875.1 Bacteroidota bacterium | reverse complement strand
TTTTTTTAAAATCCCATTACTATTTTCAGTTTTTGATAGCCAGTTTTACTTACAGGCACTTTGGCATTATTTTTCAGAACGGCCACATAACTGTCTTTTTCATAAAGTTCCAATTTGATAATCTGCTCAATATTAAGGATATACGATCTGTGCGTGCGTACAAATAGATTTGGATTCAAGGAATTTTCAAAATAATTCATCGTTTTGGACTTAAGCAAAAGGCCTTGCTGCGAATGGATTTTGACAAAATCACTCGAAGCCTCAATATAATAAACTTCTTCAACTGGAATAATCTTAATTTTTCCTTTTTCTTTTACCACAATACGATTGTTTTGGGAGGTTGCAATGGTGTAATTTTCTATTACCTCCTTCAAGTCATCTTTTGTATTTTGAGTCAACCTCCATTTATTCAATGCTTTAGCGAAACGGTCTTCGCTGAAAGGTTTCAATAAATAATCAATGGCGTTGTTGTCAAATGCTTTAATAGCGAATTCGTCAAAAGCTGTGGTGAAAATAACTTTTGGCAGTTCGTCTAGCAGCTCCAACATTTCAAAACCATTGATTTTAGGCATTTGGATATCTAAAAAAAGGAGACTTGGCTTTAGCTCTGTTATTTTTTTTACTGCCTCAAAGCCATCACCACATTCAGCCACTATCTCAAATTCCGGATATTTACTCAAATATTCGACTACTAAAATTCGAGCCAGAGGCTCATCATCCACTATTATTACTGGTATCATTATTTTTGAGGAATTGAAATTTCTGTTGTAAAAATATTATCAACAATTTCTGTTTTTAGTAAATCATTTCTAAAAAAAATCAGTTGAAGTCGCTTTTTGACGGAAGCCAATCCAAAGCCTGTTCCTTTTGGATATTGGGTAGTTTGTGGATCGAAAGGATTGGTAATCTTAATTTTCAAAATGTTGGCTTCATAGTTGGCATTTAATCCAATCTCCACCTTTTCTAGGGTATCGTAAAGTCCGAATTTAATCGCATTTTCAACAATGGGTTGTAACAGTAAGGCTGGAATCTTTAATGATTTTGAAGCTTCCTCTATTTCAAATTGAGTACTTAATCGATTGCCAAAACGTACTTTTTCAATCTCTAGATAGAGTTCCAAATGAGAAATTTCCTCCTCTAAAGTGACCATTTCACTTTCTTCTTTTTTGATGGTATATCTCAGAAAATCAGACAGTTGGTTAATCATTTTACGAGCTTCATTTGGTTTGGAGCCGATCAATGCATTAATAGAATTGAGGCTATTAAATAAAAAGTGGGGTTGGAGCTGCTGGCGAAGTTTAAAAAGCTCCGCTTCTCTATTCAAATTAGCTGCTTCCTGCTTTCTTAATTCGTTTTCCAAATTGTCTTTTTGGTGATACCAGATCAGACATATGGCTGAATAACAGGCCAGAATAAGCGAATTAAAAACAAAATAAATATATAAATTATGACGAAGAAATTCATGAATAGAATCATTTTGAAATTGAAAGAAACCTATAATAATTTTGGGAACCATTAAACAGAAACCTGCGAAAAATAAACACCAGCCAACGAGAAAGCTAAAGCTAAAATTTTGAGGACGATAGTAACCTAAATTGTTGCCAATCAATAAAAAGCTAACCAAAAAGCAAAGGCCAAATAGTAAGGTTAGTAGCATGGATTCTTTGAAAGAAATACCCGCACTGTAGGTCCAGATAAATTGAATTGCCATAATCGACATCAATATAAAACTGATACTTAACCGAAAACTTTTGGAACTTACAATCGAAGCCATTCTGCTTATTTTTTGAATTCGCTAGCTCAAAAAGTTGAGCCAAGCCAAATGGTAAATAATTGATTAGTAACTCTTTATTTCAATTCCTCCAAAAATGTTTACCCCTTTCAGTATTATTATTTTTTCGGCCAATGAGAGGTCCGTATTCAACATTCTCTTATCATCCACTCCTCCGAATATTGAAATCACTTCGCTATGTAAGGCCCAGTTGGAGGGCATTACCAATTTAGTGCCTCCCATGATATTTACCGATTCAAGGAGTATTTTACCCTCAATATTTGCCTGCATTAAGTTGAGTTCAGTGCCGCCCATTATGTTTACTATTTCGCCTCCTTTAAAATCTTTAGAAATTACATTCTTTTTGGAGCCGCTAAATATATTAACCGATTCAATGTTATCCCCAATTGAAAAGGATGCATTTTGAATATTATCTTGTCGGTTTCTCTTCCAGCTTTTGAAGCCTCTATTTGGTTTGATGAGAAAGTAAAATCCGAGACCCAATAAAATTAATGGAGTGAGGAATTTTTTGTAGTTATAGGCTTCGCTGATATCATTGAGCAAAAATACTGAACCCACTATGATCATTATTAGCCAAGAAGGGTTTTGAAAATTACTTCTGAATCCTATAAATATACCCAAGCATATTATAAATGATTGCCAACTAAAAAGCCACCAAGGAAGCGGTGCACCCATTTTGTATGCCATTAAAGCACTCCCGGCGACTAATAAAAGTACACCAGGAAGCATCCTGTTTTGATTTGGATTTTGATCAAAGTCTTTCATTCTATTTTTGATTAATTTGTTTTAAATGATGGCTCAAAATTATTGAATACTATTTTCTCACTATATCAATTAATGCTAAACTAGCCAAAAAAGTCGGTGAATGCAGGTTTTTTGCCGGTTAAAAAGAATCTTTTGATCAATAGAGCTATTCAAAGGTTTAAAAAATGTTTAATTTTGCAAAATGTATAAGTTATTTATCAAGCCCATCTTCTTTTTGTTCGATCCAGAATCTATTCACCATTTTGTTTTCAGCTTATTGAAATTTTTATTCGCCATTCCTGGCATTAATTCTCTCGTTAGTTTGATATATAAATTGGAAGATAAACGGTTAAATATCAATGTTTTAGGTCTTAATTTTCCTAATCCAATAGGCTTGGCGGCGGGCTTTGATAAGAATGGCGAATTGATTGATGAAATGGCCTGTCTAGGCTTTGGTTTTATTGAAATCGGTACCGTTACTCCTCGGCCGCAGCCTGGCAATGACAAACCAAGACTTTTTAGATTGCCCGCTGATCAAGGTCTAATCAATAGAATGGGCTTCAATACTGAAGGTTTGATAGAAACCATTGAAAACCTAAAAAAAAGGAATTCGAAAATAATTATTGGGGGTAATATTGGGAAAAATAAAATCACTCCTAATGAAAATGCCACAGATGATTATCAAAAATGCTTTGAAGGTTTGTTCCCCTATGTTGATTATTTTGTAGTGAACGTAAGCTCTCCGAATACACCAAATCTCAGAGATTTGCAAGAAAAAGAACCCCTGACCAAACTATTGAATGATTTGCAGAAATTAAATAAAGGGTATAAAGTACCTAAACCAATATTGTTAAAAATTGCACCAGATCTCACAGAAAGCCAATTAGATGATATTGTGGAAATTGTGGCAACCACCCAAATTGCTGGTATTATCGCCACTAATACCACTATTTCCAGAGCTAATTTATTGACCTCTGAGGAAGAAATCAATAAAATAGGGGCAGGCGGCCTTTCTGGAAAACCGCTGAATAGTCGATCAACAGAAGTAATCAACTATTTGTCAAAAAAATCAAATAAAAAAATACCTATTATTGCTGCTGGGGGGATTTTTAATGCTAAGGATGCTGAGGAAAAACTCAGTGCTGGTGCGAGCCTTGTGCAAGTTTATACAGGTTTTATTTATGAGGGCCCAAGTATTGCCAAAAATATATGCAGAGGCTTATTGAAATAAGTTGGAATGATATAAATATTTGTGAGTCAAACATTTAAATATTCAGATTTTAATTTTATTAGACAACTCTTCATTCCTATTATTTTCAAATTTTCATTTTTTGTCATAATTATTCCTAAAAAAATTGTTACTTTGTAAATTAGTAATTTACAAATGTTAATAGTTGTCCTCAAGCTAAATTGGCCTTTGTAAACGTTTTTTAAAAAAATGGCAAAAAATACCTATAAAAGTTCAAGTGATTCTCAGAGTCGAATTCAAGCGAGCCCCAAAGCTTCGAAAAAAGAATTTGGAATCAGTCCTGAAGGTAGGTTAGGTCTTGGCTTATTTTCGATTATTATTAGCCTTTTTTTATTAATTGCCTTTTCTTCTTACTTTTTCACTGGCCAAGCTGATCAAAGCCATTTGGATGTGGTGAATAGTGATTTAAAGCAAAATGGTAAAGAAATTAAAAATGCATTAGGAATTGCTGGCGCTTTGGTATCTGAATTATTTATTTTTCGTTGGTTTGGCCTTGCCGCATTTTTGTTAATCCCCATCTTATTTTTTTCTGGAGTAAAACTATCATTTAACAAAAATTTGGTAGATATCAATAAGCATACATGGGAAATGCTTTTTTTTATGATTTGGTTTAGTAGCTTTCTAGGTTATTTTGTGCTCCTTTTTGATGCTGAAAAAAGTCTCAGCTATTTGTGTGGGGGAATCGGCTTTGCCGTGAATGTATATCTCCAAAGCTTGATAGGTTGGCCATCCATTGTAATTATTCTTTTGGTGCTGGCGTTATTTATGATTTTTTTCTATAAAATTACTTCGTTCCAAATGTTAGCGGACAAATTTAGAACTGAAGAAGAGGAAGATGACCTAGAAAAGGCAAATTATAAAAGAAATCCTGAAAATTGGGAAGAGGAATTTAAGCCCGAATTTGGCAATAAACTGACAAAACAGATTCCTAAACCTAGTTTAATAATTGATGAAGGGGAGGACGAAATTGCCACATTTTTACAGGTAACTTCTACCAAAAAAATAATTTCTGATTCTAAATTATCATTGGAAATTGAACAATCATCTGATAGTGAAGATATTATTGAGGAAAGGCTAGTGTCTCCAGTGGAGCCTGATGAATTAGTGAAAGCACATGGATTGTATGATTCTACATTGGATTTACCCAAATATCAGTTTCCAACAATTGATTTGCTAAAAGATTATCAAACCGATAAGGCGCAAGTTACGAATGAAGAATTAGAGGCCAACTCTAAAAAAATTGTAGAGACTTTAGGCAATTATGGGATAGGTATTGCTTCTATAAAAGCAACTATTGGGCCAACAGTAACCCTCTATGAGATTATTCCAGATGCTGGGGTAAGGATTTCGAAAATTAAAAGTTTGGAGGATGATATTGCCCTTAGCTTGGCCGCATTAGGGATTAGAATCATTGCTCCGATACCTGGTAAAGGCACAATAGGAATTGAAGTGCCCAACAAAAACAGAGAAATGGTCTCCATTAAATCTTTGTTGATGAGCGAAAAATTTCAGAAATCAACGATGGATTTGCCAATCGTTTTAGGAAAAACAATTTCTAACGATATTTTTATTACAGATTTGGCTAAAATGCCCCATCTGTTAATGGCAGGTGCTACTGGTCAAGGTAAGTCCGTAGGCTTGAATGTAATCATTGCTTCACTGATTTATAAAAAGCATCCCTCTCAGTTAAAATTTGTGTTGGTGGATCCCAAAAAGGTGGAATTAACACTTTTCAATAAGTTGGAAAGGCATTTCTTGGCCATGTTACCTGGCGAACCAGAGCCTATTATCACCAATACCAAAAAAGTGGTGAATACGCTGAACTCACTTTGTATTGAAATGGACAATCGCTATAATTTATTAAAAGAGGCGGGCTGTCGGAACTTAAAGGAGTACAATCTCAAATTTGTTAATCGAAAGCTCAATCCAGAAAAAGGCCATAAATACATGCCTTATATCGTGCTCATAATTGATGAGTTGGCTGATTTAATGATGACTGCCGGGAAAGAAGTTGAGCAACCTATTGCAAGATTGGCACAGCTGGCAAGGGCAGTTGGATTGCATTTGATTGTGGCCACACAAAGGCCATCCGTGAATGTAATTACAGGTATAATTAAGGCCAATTTCCCAGCTCGATTGTCTTTTAAAGTTACCTCAAAGATTGACTCACGTACTATTTTGGATACTGGTGGGGCGGAGCAGTTGGTAGGGCAGGGTGATATGCTACTTTCAACCGGCTCAGATATTATGCGATTGCAATGTGCATTTGTGGATACTCCCGAGGTGGACGAAGTCTGTGATTTTATTGGCGCACAGCAAGGCTATGATTCTGCCTATTTATTGCCAGAGTTTGAAGGGGATGAAAGCGGTGAAGAAAAATCGGATTTTGACCCTAACAACCGAGATGCCTATTTTGATGAAGCTGCCAGACTGGTTGTAAACCATCAGCAAGGGTCTACTTCATTGATTCAGAGGCGTTTAAAGCTAGGTTATAATCGTGCAGGCAGACTGATTGATCAATTAGAAGCAGCGGGTATTGTAGGGCCATTTGAAGGTTCAAAGGCTCGTGAGGTATTGATTCATGATATTCAATCGTTGGAAGATTTTTTAAAAGGGTTAGGTTAAACTTTTTTGTATTAATTTTGTCTAAAAGAATATTGGATTCTAACCGTTTATAAATAAAAAATTAATGAGAAAATCAATCATAGTTTATGTAATTCTTGCCTTTTCTGGCTATTTATTTGCCAACAATGCACCCTCACAGAGTTCAAAAGCAGGTACTATTTTGGATGCCATGAGTAAAAAATATGCTGCCATACCAAGTTTTAATGCCAGCTTTACTTATTCAACTGATGGGCTTAAAGATAGCTATAAAGGTGAAGTAACAGTAAAAAATAAAAAATTCAGATTAAAATTAGCTGGACAAGAAATATTTAATAATGGGCAAACGGTTTCAACTTTTATTAAGGAAACCAATGAAGTAAATGTTTCAAATTTTGACCCAGCTGAGGAAGGCATTAACCCAGCAAAAATTTATACCATTTATAAGAAAGGCTACAAGTATGCATTTATCGAAGAGCAAAAAGCAGGAACCAAAGTTTATGAGGTGGTAGAATTAACCCCTGAGAAGGTGAACAGCCAAATAGCCAAATTAAGAATTACTGTCGATAAAAAAGACAAATCGGTAAAATCTTGGAGAATCACCACTAAGGATGGGAAAAAGCAAAGTTTCAAGATTGATAAATTTGTGGCTTTAAAAGGGCTTTCAGATACTCATTTTAACTTTGATAAAGCCAAGTATCCTGGGGTGGAAGTGATTGATTTAAGATAAACTACAAAATAAGTTTCTTTTGAAAAAATAGCTTTATCGCTATTTTTTTTTTGCTTTATATTCAATTAAGATTACAAACTTATTTTGCTTTGATTTTAAACTCAATGAAAGTAAAAGGTAAATTATTTTGAATTAAGCTTAAAAAAAAACAGTAAGAATACTTCCTCAACGATTTTCTCTTAATAGTTTTATTTTTTCAAGCTCTTCAACATCAATTTTATCTTTGTTTCTATTAGTTGCTTTTTTTTCGTCAATTAGGTGATTAATATGCAAAAATGGAATTTCTAATTCAAAAATTTTGGCTGAGCTAGCAAGCGAAAGGCATAGTTCAAATTGTTCTTGGGGAAAGTCTTTTAGATAAGTCATTATATCTAATTCTATTCCTGAAACTGTTCTGAAACTGGCCCATCCAGGAATAAACTGATAATTTTCTAAGTCATTCAAATAATCTAAGCCAATTTCTTTTAGGGCTAATAGCAAATTAAATCTATTTGTTTTGTTGTCTTTAATCCATAAGTCTACATCAGCGGTAGTTCTAGAAAATCCATGAAGGTTGGTTGCAATACCACCAACCATTATAAATTGAACTTTATTTTTAATTAAACTCCGCCAAAACTCCACTAACTCTTCATCAAAAACATCCATAGCTAATCAATTTTTTTGTGAACTTTCTCAGCATTGTTCAACATCATTCCCCGACGCATGAGCTTAGTAAATAGGAGAAACCGCTTTTCATAAATATTCAGATCGTTTTCTCTTATTTTTCGGTCAATTTCAGCCTTTTCTTCGTTGGTAAGTTTGCTCATTCTTCAAAAATAAAATCTTATTTTTTTCTCTTTTTGTTTAATTCTTTTTGGTACATTTCCCATTGCTCAGGCGTAATCATAGCTTTTAATTCCTTTTCCTTTTCTTCATATAATTTGGTTAATTTCGGACTAATCATCGCCATTTTTTCATTATCTGGTTTTTCTCCCAATAATGCATATAGGTCTGATCTCATAGAAGCATATTTCAAATTGAGGTCTTCAATATGAGGCAACTGCTCTTCAGTAATTTTCAGGTTTTTTTTCATCCATTTCGTTTCCTCGTCAGCTACTTTTTCGGGGTCTGGTGGCGAAAATTTCTGTTCCTGTTGAGGAATGTTTTGACTGAGTCCTCCCCCTCTACCATAGCCGCCGTATCCTCCATACCCACCACCGTATCCTCCTCCATATTGTGCTGATAAAGAAT
This sequence comes from Bacteroidota bacterium, assembly GCA_040385875.1. GTDB lineage: Bacteria > Bacteroidota > Bacteroidia > Cytophagales > Spirosomataceae > JANMZR01. The sequence goes on along the minus strand of JAZKGO010000148.1, from coordinate 9,663 downwards.
GGGTTAATAGAAATGAACAAAACAGAATAAGGTTGAAAATTATGACTTTTTTCATCGAAGTATTTTTAAATTATTAATTTAAATAGACTAATATTTACACAAAGTTAGAGGAATTGGCATTCCAATTTATTATTATTGAAATTTTAATGGTAATTTAAGGTGATTCAAATTTAATACATTCCTTTATTTCAATTTTTAAGCTTAAGTATTTATCTAACTTTTCTAAGTTTCATTGATTATAAATGCCAAATTTCAGAAAATACTTTCACAAAAGTATCCAGAAACATTTTCCAGACCAAGTTGTTTATTTAATGAATAGTATTGATAATCAATATGTTATCTATTTGAAAGATGTTGAGTTTTCTAAAAATTCTAAAAATCCTATGGATAAAAGATTGGATGTATCATCTTATTTTTTAGCATTAATCAAAGTTTTAACTGATAAGGGGCAAGGCTTTGATTCAATCAGAATAATCGCTCACGAAATTGCCTATGATTTTGTAAAACCCAAAAATTATCTGCAGCTTTTAATGAAAAAACTTCCTGTGAAAATGTTGAATTTTTGGTTTACGCCCAGTTTATTAAAATGGTTTGACAAAAAAGTCAAAACAAATCCACATTCTGATGGATTTGTTGCCAATATAATTACTGATAAAAATGATACTTTTGGGCTTGGCTATGGCTTTGATATTTTAGAATGTGGCATTTGTAAGCTTTATAAAAAACATCAATTTGAGTCCTTTGCAAAAATACTTTGTGAGGTGGATGAAATCACCACGCAACTGGCAGGCTTACAGCTGATTAGAACAGGAACAATCGCTCTTGGTCATTCTAAATGTGATTTTAGATTCAAGAAAATTTAAGCTAGAGTTAAACTTTTTTATAGTTATCATTTTCAACTAATTATACAAATTATGCATATTTTTTCAAAATGATTTTAATCTAGCAAGTCAAATTTTTACCTTTGTGAAACAAATAAAAATTTCAGAGATTTTATCTCATTAAAATTATACAATTCCATTGGAAAATCACGAAATCACCAACGAAGAGTCCCTCCCAACAGTTGAAACTGCCCAAAAATTAGGTTTATTGCCCGAAGAGTTTAAGAAAATAAATGAGATATTAGGTCGTAATCCCAATTTTACGGAATTGTCCATTTTCTCAGTAATGTGGTCTGAGCATTGTTCATATAAAAATTCAATCGTTTGGCTCAAAACTTTGCCCAAGGATTCACCTCGAATGTTAGCCAAGGCTGGAGAAGAAAATGCGGGTGTGATTGATTTGGGTGACGGTATTGGTTGTGCATTTAAGATTGAGTCGCATAATCACCCTTCTGCTTTGGAACCTTATCAAGGTGCTGCTACAGGTGTTGGAGGGATCAACCGTGATATTTTTACAATGGGTGCTAGGCCAATTGCTCAGTTAAATTCATTAAGATTTGGCAATATTAATACAGCCAAAACAAAATGGTTAGTGAAAGGTGTGGTGAAAGGAATTGGGGATTACGGCAACGCTTTTGGTATACCCACTGTGGGTGGTGAAGTTCAGTTTGATGAATGTTATAACATCAATCCTTTGGTGAATGCTTTCTCTGCCGGGATTTTAAAAGCCGATAAAATTGCCTCAGCAACCTCTTATGGAGTGGGAAATCCGGTATTTATTGTGGGTTCGGCCACAGGTAAGGACGGCATTGGTGGAGCAAGTTTTGCCTCAGAAGATATCACAGAAAAATCTAATGAAAAGCTGCCAGCAGTGCAAGTAGGTGATCCTTTTCAAGAAAAATTGCTATTAGAGGCCACTCTCGAGATATTAGAAACGGGTTGTGTAATTGGTATTCAAGATATGGGTGCAGCTGGTATCATTTGCTCTACCTCTGAGATGAGTGCCAAAGGAGAACATGGAATGATCATTGACCTAAGTAAGGTGCCTACTCGGCAGCCAAATATGAAACCATTTGAGATTCTTTTATCAGAATCACAGGAACGTATGCTAATAGTTGTAAAAAAAGGTCAAGAGAGCATCGCCAAAAATATTTTTGATAAATGGGATTTGAATTGTGAGCAAATTGGAGTGGTTACTGACTCTAAAAGACTTGAATTTTTTCAAGAAGGTAAATTGGTGGCTGATGTTCCTGCTGACGATTTAGTGCTGGGAGGTGGTGCGCCTGTTTATCATAGAGAATATAAGGAACCTGCTTATTATCAGGAGTTTAAGAAGTTTAATATAGATAGCGTACCCGATATTAAGGATATTGACGAACTCAAAAAAGTAGCCGAATTTTTATTGAGCCACCCTAATATTTGTTCAAAAAAATGGGTTTCTCAACAATATGATTGTACCATTGGTAGGGCTAACCGTTCGCTAAATGCACCCTCTGATGCTGCCGTAGTGCAGGTGCATGGTTCAGAAAAATCTATTGTAATTACGGTTGATTGTAACTCTCGTTATGTCAATGCTGATCCTGAAGAAGGTTGTGCCATTGCAGTTGCCGAAGCCGCTAGAAATATTGTATGCTCAGGTGGTGAGCCAGCTGCAATTACGAATTGTTTGAACTTTGGGAATCCTTACATCCCTGAAGTTTATTGGCAGTTTGTAAGTGCGATTAAAGGTATGAAAAAGGGCTGCGAGGCATTTGGAACACCTGTAACAGGAGGTAATGTGAGTTTTTATAATCAGTCGTCTGACGAAGGACCAGTATTTCCTACCCCAACAATTGGCATGTTGGGAATTCTGGAAAAGCCTGATAATATGATGACGCTCAATTTCAAAAATGAGGGCGATCTGATTTACTTAATTGGTGACCCAAAAAATGATATTAGTTCCTCAGAATATTTATACTCTTACCGTGGAATTAAAGCTTCTCCAGCTCCTTATTTTGATATTGATAATGAAAAAGCTATGCAAAGTTTAGTGAGTCAATTGATACAAAATAAGGCCATTGAATCAGCACATGATGTATCTGATGGAGGATTGTTCGTAACTTTAGCAGAATCAGCTATGCCTAATCATTTAGGTTTCAATATCAGAACTGATGCTGGCTTACGGAAGGATGCTTTTTTGTTTGGAGAAGGGCAGGGCAGAGTAGTAGTTTCTGTCTCTGAAAAAAATGCCATAAATTTTGAGAAAACTATTTCGGCTAGCCCTATTTCGGCCAAGCTAATTGGTAAAGTAACTGCTGATAATTTTATAATAGACTCAGAATCAATTATTTCAACCGAAACTGCAATTGATATTTTTGAAAAAACCTTACCTAACTTAATGGCTTAAATCGTATGAAAAAAGTACTCTTCTTATTTGCTCTCATTATGAGCTTTGAAACAAAAGCTCAGTTTGAAGGTTTCGATGGCAGAATGGATGTGCATGCAGGTTATGCTATGCCATTGGGTAATAATTATCCAATTAACGGAGGAATTGCCATTGGAGCTGAGCCGAAATTTTGGTACAATGAATCCTTGGTTTTTGGTGGAAAACTAGGCTTTAATTTTTTAGGTTCACCAGCCGAAGGTGTTAAACTAGCTCCACTAACTACCATTGTGTTGTTGGGTGAGAAATATTTTGGAGAAGGGGATGCTTTATTTTTTGCAGGTGCTTCTGCTGGGGTATATGCTGGTGGGCAGACTAAGAAAATATACGGCGCACCCACTCAATTGAAGGCGCCTAAAATATTTGGATATGCACCAAGAGGAGGCATCCAGTTTGGACCTTATAGACTCATGGCTGAGTTGCATGTCCGTAAAAACCAATCAAGATTTGTATCAATTATGTTGGGCTATACTTTCGGTGAATAAGGTTTGAGGATTAGTCAGCTCTTTAAATAGATTTACAATTGGGTGCCAATCAATGATTATTTTGTAAATCTATACTATCTCTAATATAAATATGTCTCGTTATTGCCTCGAAATCAGCTATTTAGGTACAGATTTTGCAGGCTGGCAAAGTCAGCCAAATGCAACTGGGGTACAAGCTGTAATTGAAAAGGCTTTGTCAACCTTGTTGAAAGAAGATGTTTCAATAGTGGGAAGCAGCCGTACTGATGCAGGTGTGCATGTAAGACAACAATTTGCACATTTTGATTTCGAAGTGCCATTTGATTTAGCAGATACTGTATATCGATTAAATAGTGTTTTGCCACATGCAATCTCCATAAGAAGCATCTTACCCAAAAGTGACGATTTTCATGCCCGATTTGATGCGCAGTATCGTGCGTATGAATATAAAATTTCTAAAAATAAGAACCCCTTTTACACCCAGCAAGCCTATCAATTTGGCACCCACCTCAACATTGAATTGATGAATCAAGCATGTAAAATATTTTTCAAATACACTGATTATCAATGTTTTAGTAAAGTGCATACTGATGTAACTACCTTCGATTGCCAAATTTTTGAAGCAGGTTGGTATGAAAGTCAAGATTTTCTAATCTTTAAAATCAAGGCCAATCGTTTTTTGAGAGGAATGGTAAGAGCTATAGTAGGTACTTTGATAGAAATTGGGCTAGAGAAAATAAATTTGAATCAATTCGAAGAAATAATTCTTTCAAAAAATCGCTCAAAAGCGGGTGTTTCGGTTCCAGCCAAAGGCCTTTTTTTAGTGGAAGTTGGCTACTGAATTATTAAATCTCTTTAACCAATCCGTCAATGCACTTCAGGGTTCTTCTTTTGTATTTTTCAATTAGAAGATAGTCATGAGTGGCCATCAAAATGGCAGTACCCGCTTTATTGATGGCTTCAAAAGTTCTCATTATTTGTTCAGAAACTTCTGGGTCGAGGTTGCCAGTTGGCTCATCAGCTAAGATGATGAGGGGTTCATTTAAGAGTGCTCTTGCGATCACTACCCTTTGTTGCTCGCCTCCTGAAAGCTGATGCGGAAATTTGTCTAAAGTATTTTCAAGACCCACTTGCGCCAAAACAATCGAAATGCGGGCATTCATTTTAGCCTGATTTTCCCAGCCAGTTGCCTCTAATATGAAATATAGATTGTCGTGAACGTTCCTATCCATAAACAACTGAAAATCTTGGAATACTACTCCGATTTTACGCCTTAAGTAAGGAACGGTTGATTTTTTAATCGTATGCAATTCAAAGCCAGCGATATAGCCCAGTCCTCGCTCGAGCCAGAGGTCGGCATAGAGAGTTTTTAAAAGGGAACTTTTACCACTGCCTGTACGGCCAATTAGATAGACAAATTCACCTTTTGCAATAGTGAAATTCACATCAGACAGTACCAAAGTACTGCCTGATTGATAAATTTGAGCGTGTTGTAAGGATATGATTTTATCAGAATCTTCCATCAATCATTATCCATTTACTTTTTTATGATCAGCCAAAAATTGTGCTAAACCTTTATCAGTCAATGGGTGGTTCAATAATGCTAGAATAGCGGATAAAGGGCCAGTCATTACATCTGAGCCAATTTCAGCGCATCTTAAAATATGAATAGGGTGCCTCACTGAAGCCGCAAGTATCTCAGTACCAAAGGCATAATTGTCAAAAATAGTTCTGATTTGTTGAATCAACTCCATTCCATCGAATGAAATGTCGTCAAGCCTTCCGATAAATGGTGATACGTAACCAGCCCCAGCCTTGGCGGCTAAAAGAGCTTGACCTGCCGAAAATATGAGGGTGCAATTTGTTTTGATTCCTTTTTCTGAAAAATATTTTAAGGCTTTTACCCCATCTTTTATCATTGGAATTTTTACCACAATTTTATCATCAATTTCAGCTAATTCTTCACCCTCTCTGATCATTCCTTGAAGATCAGTCGCAATTACTTCTGCGCTTACATCGCCATCAACAATATCACAAATGGCTTTATAATGCGAAAAAACGTTGTTTTTGCCAGAAATACCTTCCTTGGCCATTAAGGACGGATTGGTGGTAACTCCATCTAAAACGCCTAATTCGTAAGCTTCTTTAATGTCGTTGAGATTGGCGGTGTCAATAAAAAATTTCATTCTAATTTAATTTGTTTTTAAAGGATGAATGGAACACCCACTTCATTCATCCCTTTGTGTGAAAAAATATTTTTATGGGTGTTAAATAATTTTGATTTTGCTTTTTAAGAATAAAGAATATTACTTAGTTTTTGTCTTTTCTATTTGGTAAACAAAAACCTCTTACATGTTTTTTCGTAAAATGAATAATAATAAAAATATTTTGAATACAAAAACTTTACAAATTAACGCATTTATACTGGTTTTTCAGCAAGTTTTTTCATCATATTTCCCTTAATCGTTTTGGAGTTTTAGTCCAATAGTTTTATTGAAAAATTTCGGTTCTGGCTTCTGCTTTTATGTGAAATAGCGCTGTTTCGCAAGAAGTTTGATTGGATTCAATGATCTTTTTTAGAATATTTTTAGATAATTCTATTCCATTGGACTCAGGATTCAAACCAATGGCAGCTTCATTAATGATGGCAATGGTTTGTTCAACAGCATTTTTAGCCTGAGCCCATGAAAAATCGCTCATATATACTTGTTGTGATAAATTATGGTTAAACTCCTCTCTTATCTCAGTGATCAATACTTGCTGAAAATCACTGACATTCAAGGCTTTACCATTCAATCTCACCAATAAATTTTGGGGAGAAATACGCTCCAACAATAAACAAATGCGCTCGTAAGCCTGAAGTTGAAGGGGCAATAAAACCTTTTTTGATTCATTTTTGCCTATAAGTACTGTGGTTTCTTTTTGGCCATTGATAAATGATTGAACGGTAATATACATACCGAAAAGCACTAAAGAGGCTGGCACAAGTATTAATAATAATTGAGAAATCTGATCCATTGATGGTAATTGATTAATTTTATAAATCTTAAATATTTGGAGAACAAATCTACCATTTTTTTTAGCAAATTTTTTTAATAAGTTTCCATTTACACTATCATGGATATCGAAAATCCAATCATTATTACAGACAGAGCTAGAGTGGAAATTGAAAGTATTATTGCTACCAAAAATATTTCTGATGACTATGGATTAAGAATTGGCCTAAAAGGTGCTGGCTGCGGAGCAACTTATGTGTTAGGGTTTGATTTGAAAACTAAAACTGACGATTTTTTTGAAATTGAGGCAATCAAAGTTTTGATTGATCGCAAACACTTGATGTATTTAATGGGTATTTCTATCGATTTTGAGGAAGGTGAAGGGGGTGCAGGCTTTACATTTTTGCCAAAAGAAACGAAATTATAAGTGAAACTAAAAAAAGGCTACCTATTTAAAGGACTCGCAATTGTTGCACTGCTAATCTTCATAAGAGTGCTGATGCTGTTTTTTAAAATGCCTTCAATTTTTTACAAATCCGATCTCTTTAATCCAAATAATTTTGCCCTTTCCGAAATCAATCCCTCGCTGGGCGATTTTTTGCTCAACTCAACATTTTGCCTTATTGTTGTTTCAATCCTGTTTTGGTTGACAGATAAAATTGACCTTCAAAAATATAATAATAGGCTGATAATCAGTATATTATTATTATTGAGTTTAGGAAGTTTGTTGCTTTTTTATGTATCAATTTTAGATATTTATTTAGGGTCTCAATATTTGTTAGATCTTAAATTAGCCATTCCCTCCATTAGTTGGTCATTCAAAATCGTTGGGCTGTTGATATTTTTGATTCAATCAACGCTCTATTTAACAATCCAATATTTCTGTTTTAATAGCTTCAAAAAACTAAATCTTACAAAATCTGATTATCGATTTGGGGTTTTATTGATAGGTTTTATAGGTATTATTTTGGTGTTTTATCAGATAATACCAATCTATTTGCTGGCAGGTCATATTATTTATGGATTTTTTATACTGTATTTTGATTTAATAATTTCCATAAAACAATACCATTTTAAGTCAACTATTTCGCTGGTCATATCTGCTATTTTTTGTAGTTATTTAGCCACCTATATCAACTATTCTCAGGAAATCTATTCTGATTTTGTAAAAAAACAGCAGTTTGCCAAATTGAAAATGGATGAAGGCGATTCGATGAGTGAGTTCTTGATTGAAATTGCCAATGAAAGCATTAGAAATAGCCCTAAAATAAAGTTTTGGATGAGTGAGGATTTAATCAATTTTGACGAGGTTGATGCCGAAATAAAATCCAATCATCTCAAAAATTGGTTTGATAAGTATGAAATAAATATCAGTTATTATAATGAAAAAGGGGAAAATCTAAAGAATAAATGGGGTAAGGGTTTAGAAAGTCAATGGAAATATTTTGTTGAGAATGGTCAAAATACTTTAATTGAAAATTTACTTTTGATTAATTCTGAATCATTGAACAATACTTTGGAATACGTTCACCGCCTTAAGATTGAAAAAGCGGGCGGTTCATCAATAACACTTCTAATCATTTTTAATAGATTAGAAAACGATGCATTCTCATCAAAAAACTTAGAAAGTATAAGGCAAAGCTCAAAAGAGTTAGAGTTTGTAAAATTTTCAAATAATCAAATTGAAAATGATGACTTTGGCAAAGGAGATTTGGATATTGAATTGGAGAAAAAATTAATAAATAATCCAGATATCTATAATAAAAGTCTGATAATTAATGGTTTTGCTTATACAGCACTAAAAAATCAGAAAGGTCAATCTGTTTTGGTATTTTCGCCTCTTAATTTAGAATCTGAGCTTTTTCGGACTTTTACATTTTTGTTTAGCCTCCTTGTTATTTCCTTTTTCATTTTATTGATTTTAGTTACTTATTCCAATTCGAGGCATTTATTTGATCAATCTTACTCAACTAAAATACAAGTTTACTTTGGCATGGCTTTTTTGTTTCCATTGCTGGTTTCGATGATTTTGATTTTTAATATAATAGACAAATCTCATACTAAGAAAGAAACCTTACAGCTGAAAACAATTGCTGAAAACATTAATTCTGAGATTCTCAAATCAGCTTTATTAGCAAAGCTAAATGTATCGAATAAGTATTTTTGGGAAGAGGAGATTAGGAAATTGAAAAGCAACTATGAGGTAGGCTTTTGCCTTTATTCTCTTGATACAGAATTGATTGCGACCACAAATAATACCTTGAAAATTGACTCAGGTTTTGTGAAATTATTGAAAAGTAGATTTCAAAGCCAAATTTTTGAAAAGAGAACAAAGTTTTTTTTTGAGATTTATATGAATAAAATAGATGGTTTGAATCTATTTTATCAACCAATAAGTAACAGGAGTTTAGGAGTAATTGGAATTTTAGTCATACCTTATCGACCAATATTTAGCTTGGAAAACAATGAAACAAATGAGCTATTTGGTTCAATATTATCCACTTTTACACTTATATTTTTCTTGTTTTTAATTCTCTCAATAATTGTGTCAAATCATCTCACCAAACCCCTCAAACTCATTGCCAATTATTTGCATAAGACAGATTTCCAAAAACCTAATGAACCAATTATCTGGAAAGGAAAGGATGAATTTGGTCAATTGATTGACTCTTATAATACAATGCTGGGTAAAATTGAGGTTGGGAAAAAAGAAATTTCTCTTAACGAGAAGCAAATAGCTTGGCAAGATATTGCAAAACAAGTGGCTCATGAAATAAAAAACCCACTTACCCCTATGAAGCTTACCTTGCAGCATCTTGAAAAGACGCTGGAAAAGGAAAGTACTACAAAGAGTGAAATCATTTCAAAAAAAATTGCCAACCTGCTTTACAATATTGATA
>JAZKGO010000147.1:22642-26496 GCA_040385875.1 Bacteroidota bacterium | reverse complement strand
GGATATTGTGGCAGGCTATTACTGGTTTGAAGCACCTAATTGGGTAAAGCATGAAATGGCACCAAGCCGCACTTTCGCACCCAGAAAAGAATACAGCGAATCGTTTTTAAATCTTGGGATGGACGTGAATTTGGATGGTTGGGATGATGTGGTGATTATCGATTTTCCAGGAAAACCAGCTTTTTGGTTCGAAAATCCTAAAAACAAACCGGGCATTTGGAATAAACATATCATTGCTGACTCGGTAGGAATTGCGAACGAATCACCGGGATTTATTGATATCGATGGTGATGGCAGACTTGATATTTTATGTGGAGACAAAACAAAAAAGCAAATTATTTGGTTAAAAGCACCCACTAAAAAAGGCGAAACGGCATGGAAGCGTTTCGCATTGAGCAAAGAAAATGTGCCCGGTACAGAAACTTTTTCACACGGAATCGGCTGGGGCGATATCAATGGGGATGGCATAAAAGATGTGGTGGTGCGTGAAGGCTGGTTTGAGGGCAAAAAAGACTTTAAATCTGGCGATTGGGAGTTTCATTCGGCCAATTTGGGTGAACCTTGCTCACACATGCAGGTGATGGATGTAAATGGCGACGGCAAAAACGACGTAGTTTCTGCCTCCGCCCACGCATTAGGCATGTGGTGGCACGAACAAATTTCTGAAAATGGTAAAATCAATTTCAAAACACACTTAATGAGTACCACTACTGCCCAAACTCACTCTTCAATCATGGCCGATTTGAATGGCGACGGCAAAAAGGAATATATTACAGGTAAGCGATTTTTGGCCCACCACGGCCGTGATGCGGGCGACGCCGATCCTGGAATTTTACTATATTTTGATTTTGACCCGAAAAAAGCACCGTATTTTACAGAGCATATAGTTGATAATGACTCAGGTGCAGGCCTCAACATCACTGTAAAGGACATGAATAAAGACAAAAAATTGGACATAATTATTGCCAATAAAAACGGCGTGTTTTTGTTTGAAAATCAACTGAAAAAGTAAAAGAGCCATATAGTTCAATTGAATTTGTCTATGAAAATTAGAATTATACGAGCCAAAAAATTCTGAAAATAAAAGCCCATACACTTTGAGTAGGTGAAAATAAACTAATTAATTGTAAACTAGATCTTTTAGGACTTAACGTCATTCAGAAGCTTTTTCCCACGGTACACAAGCAAATACAACTTTGGTATATGGAATTAAATGATATTATTGAATTCAAATCTTCCCCGCAAATAAGGGAAAAATTGAATGCTTTTGGCTTTGTTAAAACATTTGCCGAAGGTGAGGTAATACTTAGCGAAAACGCTTATATCAAAGCTATTCCCATAGTTACAACTGGCAGCATTAGAGTAATGCGGCAAGATGAAGAAGGCCGTGAAATACTACTTTATTACATCAAGGCTGGGGAAAGTTGTATAATGTCTTTCTTAGGAGGCCTACACCACGACACAAGCAAAGTAAAAGCAATAGCAGAAGAGGAAACAGAAATACTTTTCATCCCAATAGATAAAGTAAGCTTACTTATCAAAGAATTTCCTGAATGGTTGGATTATATCTTTCGGTTATATCACAAACGCTTTGAAGAATTACTGGAAGTAGTAAATGCAATTGCTTTCAAAAAATTAGATGAACGCTTACTTGGTTTCATCAAAAAGAAATGCGAACTAACCCAAAACCATACACTTTATGTAACCCACGAACAACTAGCCAATGAGTTAGGAACCGCCCGTGTAGTAGTTTCCCGCCTGTTGAAACAAATGGAAGAGGAGGGTTTGGTAAAGTTAGGTAGAAATAAAATTTCTCTTATGTAACATTAGTAGCTGTACAGCTACTGTCATTGTTGGACTTTTGTGATATAATTACTCATTCACTAAAACTTTCCAAACAATGAAACCAAATATGGGAACGGTTGACAAACTAATAAGAATATTTGCAGCTATCATTATCGCAGGGTTGTACTACACAAATATCATTTCAGGAACGTTAGCGGTTGTGCTTTTAATTTTCGCAGGTGTTTCTATCCTCACAAGTTTTATGAGTTTCTGTCCGCTGTATTTGCCTTTCGGGATTTCAACACGCAAGAAAGAAAAATAAGATGGAATTTATACTCAAACATAAACTCTACCTCATTGGAATATTAGTGGGAGCAGTTGGTGGTTATCTCTACTATCATTTTATAGGTTGTACCAGCGGCACTTGTCCTATCACATCAAAGCCGGTGAACAGCACTTTGTATGGTGCAATCATGGGTGGAATGTTGTTCAATCAATTTAAAAAAGAAAATCCAAAAGCAAAAAAAAAATGACTGCAAAAAAAATCATTAAAGAAAAAGAACACACAATCGTAGATGTACGAACTACAGAAGAATTTAGAGGTGGAAATGTAGCGGGTTCTATCAATATTCCTTTGCAAGAAATTGTAAAAAGATTGGACGAACTTAGAAGCCTAAAGCAACCCTTAGTACTATGTTGTGCTTCGGGTGGCAGAAGTGGACAAGCGCACAGCTATTTATTACAACAAGGAATAGAATCATACAATGGTGGTTCTTGGTTAGATGTAAATTATTATCAATCTCAAATAGTATAAAAAATGATAAATTCAATTAAAAATCTCCTAGGTTTTGGCCCAAAGGTGGACTATGCGGAATTAGTAAAACAAGGAGCTATTATTTTAGATGTTCGTAGTAAAGGCGAATACCAAAATGGGCATATCAAAGGCTCAATCAACATTTCAGTGGATAGCCTCACGAGCCATTTGAATAAACTGCAAAAGAATAAACCAATTATTACTTGCTGTGCATCAGGCATGAGAAGTGTGTCTGCAAAAAGTATTTTACAATCAAACGGTTTTACAGAGGTTCACAATGGTGGCGCATGGAGCAGCTTAAGCAGTAAAATCAGATAAAATGGAACCTCGCTATTATCAATTGCCGATAATTCAAAATTGACATTCATCAATTTCGGCTGTAAATCAAAAGATAAATTGGAACAAGTAAAGGGTAAATTTATGATGAGTGAAATTATTCTTGAGCCAACAGTAACCATATCTAACGAGAAAGACCGTGAAAGGGCTGAAAGAGTTTTACAAAATCAACTATTCAAGAGGTTGATTTTGAAGAAGTAAAACCAAAATAAGCTGATATTTTCAGGACGAGTTGGCTAATTCTATTGTTCCTCCTTTTTCTCAGCCTCGTTATCAATGTTGAGACGGTTTTCAATACGGCGATCGGGAATAAACCAAATGCAAGCTACTATAGTGTAAACCACAAATCCCAACCAAGGATTGATAAAACTGAGACCAATCCCAATCATGTACAAAATGATGGAAAGTTTGCCTTTTCGGTCTTCTCCGATAGCCTTGTGAAGGGTTGATTCTTTGCCATGATGGGTGGCAAGCGACTTGGCCAATAGATAATAAGCCACTCCACACATCAGCAAAATAAAACCGTACATTGCCACTGGTAAAGTAGTAAAATGGTTTTCGCCCATCCAGCCACTTGAAAATGGGATAAGCGACAACCAGAAAAGCAGATGCGTATTGGTCCATAATATTTTTCCATTGACTTGCTTTGTGGCATGTAACATATGATGATGGTTGTTCCAATAAATACCGATATAAATGAAGCTCAAAATATAGCTCAAAAAAACAGGGAGTAATGGTTTCAACGATTCCAGTGAATCGTTGCCATGTGGCACTTTCATTTCCAATACCATAATTGTGATGATAATGGCTAATACACCATCACTGAATGCTTCTAGTCTTCCTTTTCCCATAAAAACTGCTTTTATTTCTTTTCTTCGGATAAATATTCCAATAAATCTACCATTTGTACTTGACTCAG
>JAZKGO010000147.1:20914-22542 GCA_040385875.1 Bacteroidota bacterium | reverse complement strand
CCCTCTTGACTTTTCAACATTTCCAAAGCGGTACGTTTTCTATCTGCAAAAGCAACATAATTATTTAAGATTTTCTCTTTAAAACCAAACAGTTTAGTTAATTGCTTTTGTTTTTCCAGATCATCTTTATTTTTTGACCAGTCGTATAAATCAAACCAATCGTTGGTGCTCCTAAAAGACAACCAATAGGCAGCCATTTCAGCCACTGCTTCGTCTTTGGATTTTTGTAAATTGACCATGGCTTTTACTGCGTCAGTAGATTTGATGAATCCAATAGCGGTGATTGCTTTCTGTTTTCTTGAAAGCTTTTCGTTCGGATTTTTCACAATATTTTCAAAAAAGGGGACTGAACTATTTGGGTGTAATGCAAAAAGAAGGTCAAATTTTGTGTCAAGCAGCTCTTTATTTTCTAAATAAAAATCCTCTTCATGATTCTGTAATTGTGCGGCAATAGCATTAATATAATACTGATCTTCAGTAGGTATCTTTTTTGCAAAAGAGATTAGCAAGGGGTTTTTTATCTTATAATCAAAATTTTCTAAAGCCAAAATAGCTTCCCTTCTCACAAAAGCGGAAGGATCATTGGTCTTGTCTTGAATGATGGGTACCAATTGTTCTTGATCTAAATGGCTTCTCATGGCTCTCATGGCCACAATTCTTTCCTCCTCAGAACCCATTTTTAGTTTTTGTTTTACAAAATTTTGACCCTTCCCATTCATGGCGGCTAAAAGCCATAAAGCCCTCGATTTTATAAAAGGATTGGTATCCGCAGCTAATTTCTTTACCGCTTCCCCATTTTTTTCTCCCCCTTCCAAAAGCTTTGAATAAGCCTGATTGCGCACATTCACGGCTGAGTTTTTAAACGCATTGACTTGCCCTGCCAGGCTTTCCAAGTCGAGTTTTGGATTTGTTAATTTTTTATTTTTAGGGCTTATCCGATAAATGCGACCATAAGCCTTATTGTCTTTTATCTGGTGACCGCCCACCACGGCATCATACCAATCGGACACATATAATGCGCCATCAGTACCCACTAGAATATCTGAGGGTCTAAACCATTTGGTTTTATCTTCCAAAAAAGTTTTATTATTCCATTCATAAGAGGGGTCGTCCGAAGGGTTGGAGGATAAAAAGATGGATCGGCCACCTTTGAGGTTGTAGCCCGATTGCGTTCTCTTTGGATGGTAGGCAAATAATACGTTGCGACCTGCATCGGCACTCAGAAGCATCCCTCTGTATCGGATGCCTAATGCATCGCCTTCATTTCTTAGCATTCCAGTGGGCGATCCCGCCCCAGAATTATCGCCAGCAGGCATGGTTTTTGGGTCATCCTGATGCCAGTGAGCCCTGAACATATCTTGACTAGGCCGCTGATCAGCATTCCAAAAGCGAGTTCCATCTTCACTAAAATAGCCCGCATTTCCCCCTTCGGCCAGCCATGAAACCCTACAGGTGACTACTTGATCGTCATTGTCATTTTGCCACATATCACCATGGCCATCAATATAGGTTTCATATGAGTTTCTAAAATTATGGCCCAATACTTTCAGCTGGGTGCCATCAGGCTGAATACTCATTTGAAGTCCACCTACCCATACTTTCCCATCGTCACTTTTTTGATTGCCTTT
>JAZKGO010000147.1:17782-20814 GCA_040385875.1 Bacteroidota bacterium | reverse complement strand
ACATAATCATAATTTGTGGGGAGTGACCATTCTATCTGTTTCCATTTATTTTTGGCAAAACCAATTTCATCCAGTTTAATAGCTACTTTCTGCCATTCAACATCGCCGGTTCCCAGAAACTTCCCATTTTCTTTGAAATGAAGTTCGCAAATATTTTCGTTACCTAACAGTTTTATTTCTTTAAAAATATCATTGCCAGCATCTTGTGCATTCCGAAAATCGTAATAGACTTTGATGGCTTTAGAACCCACTTTTTCCATAATTGAAAGATGCTCTTCCGCAGTTAAATAAGATTCAATTCCCAAGGTAATCCCTTTTTTCTCGGCGATTGGAGCCACTTCTTTTAGTTTTGCAATCACCGTTTCTATACCTTTCGGATCATTTCTGAGGTCATTTTTAACAAAAAAGGCCAATAGGATTACTTTAACATTCAGATTTTTAGCCACTTCAATACTGTCGGCCACCCATTCATCCGTTCGATTGTCGGATTTATAAGGCACGTTGTTCAACTCTCCAATGGCCAAACTGGTGATTTTTACCCCCGTTTCTTTGGATTTTTCTTTAAAAAGTTTTTGTATATTTTCTTGTCGAAGGTGTAAGTTATTCCCTACATTTCCCAAGTTCACCTGTACTCCAGAAAGGCCGATGGCTTTGGCAATATCGAAGGATGCTGGTTGAGAATTTTGGCCTAAAGACCAATCACAGGCACCTATTTTCCTTTCGTTGAGTGTAAAATTTTCAAATTCCGCAATAGTTTGTAAGGGCAATAATCCCAGAGCTGAAAGCCGCTCAATAAAAATTCTTCTGTTCATCCTATTTTCGTTTAAGGGAGTGCAAAGGCCAAATATCGGTCACTGGATTTTGTTTTTAACTTTCCACCGCCACTTGCAATTACTACATATTGTTTGCCATTTACTGCATATACACTCGGCGAAGCATAACCCGCCGCAGGAAGAGAATATTGCCATAAAACTTTTCCGGTTTGGCGATCAATTGCCCTAAATTGCTGGTCTTTTGTGGCGGCAATAAATAGCAAGCCGCCAGCTGTAACGGCAGCACCCCCATAATTGTCAGTACCCGTAATCGGTATTCCTTTGGTGGTGAGTTCGGGATATTCACCCAAAGGGATTTGCCACTGCCGTTTACCAGTATTCATATTGATGGCGGTCAAAGTGCCCCATGGCGGGCGACTGATGGGGTAGCCGTTACTGTCGTACCATCGATTATAGCCAGTACTCAAATAAGGAGATCTTGAAAGTTTGGATTGATTCTCAGCTTTAATTTGGGTATTTTCTCCAAATAAAAAAGCTATAATTGCCTTAGTTTCTGCTTTTTTGAGTTGTGTAAAAGCGGGCATCCTTCCTCGCCCTTTGTCGAGTAATTGCTTGAGAGAGGATTGATTATATTTTGATTCAATTTTTTGTAAAGAAGGAAAAGTCCCATCCTCATTTCCCTCTCTATTAGGACCATGGCATGACCTGCAATGGCTCGTATAAAGCTGACTTCCTGATAAAAAAGCAGTATTTTCTTTGGGTTTTGGAGCCTCAACCAACGAGCTGTAAACAGGGTTTTCTTTAGCTGGAATGTACATCATGCTATTCTCGTCGACGGCGGCCCCACCCCATTGTGCTCCGCCATCAGTCCCTGGAAAGAAAACGGTGCGATTTTTACCCAAAGGAGTAAAAGGTTGACCTGTCTTGGCTTTTCTTACCTCGGCAATGAGCTCTTCACGATTAGAGGCAAAATCATTGACGTCATTTTCAGTAAAACTTTGTCGTGTAAATGGCTCAGGAAGTAATGGAATAGGTTGAGAGGGAGAGGCCTTCTCCCCAACAATGGTGGAAGCAGGAAAAGGGCGCTCCTCAATCGGGAAAATCGGCTTTCCAGTTGTACGGTCGAAAACAAAAGTAAAACCTTGTTTGCTCAAAACGGACACAGCATCGATTTTTCGGCCCTTTTGTGTAATGGTAAATAAGTTGGGCGGAGCTGGAATATCTCTGTCCCAAATATCATGGTGAACTGTTTGAAAATGCCAGATACGTTTGCCAGTATTTACATCGAGAGCCAATAAACAGTTGGCAAAAAGATTATCCCCTTTTCGATTTCCACCATAAAAGTCAAACGCTGCGGAGCCAGTCGGGGCATAGAGAATCCCCCTTTTACGGTCAATGGCCATGCCCATCCAGTTGTTCGCCCCACCCAAATTTTGGTAGTTTTGCTTCTCCCATGTATGATAGCCATATTCATTGGGGCGGGGAATGGTATGAAAAGCCCAAATTTTTCGACCTGTTCGGGTATCATACGCCCTGATATCGCCGAGCAATGCTGTGGCACTTTCTGAAACTCTTGTACCCACTATTAGAATATTTTTGTAAACAACGCCAGGCGTATTAGAAATCACAAACTCATCCGCCCCTGGGCGTTGAATGCCCTCTATCAAATTGATTTTTCCGTTGGAGCCGAATGAGGCGATTGGCAGGCCAGTTTGGGCATCCAATGCGTATAGGAAAGCACCATAAGCAAAGAATATTCTGGGGTTTTTACCGTCAGTCCAATAAGTAACCCCTCGGCTGGTCATGCTAAAAGTCTTGTCATTCAGATGCGTTTTCCAAAGCTCACGCCCTGTAAAAGCCTCTAAGGCAAAAGCTTGCGAGCCAGCCGAAACCCCATAAAGAACACCATTGATTATCAATGGATTACATTGTATTTGGGTGTTATTTTTGAGGGTGTCGGCTCCTCCAGAAGCATATTCCCAAACCAATTTTAGCTGAGAAACATTTTGGGTATTGATTTGGCTTAAAGTTGAAAAATGGTTGCAATCGTCCCCGCCGTTATAACTTGGCCAGTCAGATTGGGTTGGGGTTTCTGCGGAGGCAAGGAGTAAAATAATTAAAAGAAATGCCAATGGAATTCGGATTAATTTTGATCCAGTTAGAGAATTGATCCAAAATAGCAACCACTTTATCATTCTTATTTTTTCAATAAATATAGAATGAAAAGCTCAATTCTTGCAATTATTTTGGCTTTAAAAA
>JAZKGO010000147.1:14341-17682 GCA_040385875.1 Bacteroidota bacterium | reverse complement strand
GTAATCAGAGATGTATTATTAAACAAAGTACCATTACTTTTTCAAAAAGATATATATGCACTTGCTTGTGTGGCGGGTGGTGGGGTATATTTTATTTGTGATTATTTTAACCTTCCAACAAGTATTACTGAAATAATTGCCGCTTCAACTGTAATAGCGTTCCGGTTAATTGCCGTCAGGTTTCATATTCATTTGCCACAATTACCACCCATAAACAGCGAATCGAATAAGAAAGAAGACTGAACGTCCAACAAAATATCACCTCGTGCAAGTCGCTTGGTTAATATCTGGAAGACTAATCCCGTTAAAACTTAAATTAAAAAAAGACACAAATGAGATAGAAAGGCCATGGGACATTTCATAAACCTAGTCGAAAATTTAATAAACTTGCCGTATAAATACCCCTTTCAAATCAACAAATAATTATTAAATTGCCAAATCAAAACCAAAAAAAGTTTTCAAAAATGAAATGCCCATTTGCAGAGGGTTCATAATACACAATCCAGCTGATAATAATGTGCATTCCATGTAACCTTTAAAAACAATTAACATACATGAATAAACAAAACAGTAACACCTCTAGGCGTAATTTCATTAAAGCGGGAGCGGTAGTTTCGTCCTTTTTTATTGTGCCACGCAACGTGCTGGGCGGTAAAGGATTTATTTCCCCATCAGATCAATTAAATATTGCGGCAATCGGTGCTGGCGGCAAAGGTCGGTCTGATATAACGAATGCTTCTGTAAAAGGCCGTGAAAGAATAACTGCCCTTTGCGATGTTGATTTTTCGGGGTCTGCAAAAGAAACCGTAAAGAAATTTCCAGACGCTAAGCAATTTGCTGATTTCCGTGAAATGTTGGACAAGTTTAAAGACATCGATGCGGTAACCATTTCCACACCCGATCATGTACATGGTCCTGCCGCAAAGTATGCGATGGAGCGTGGCAAACACGTATATGTGCAAAAGCCAATGACCCACAATATTCGTGAGGCGAGAATGCTTACCGAAATGGCTCGTACCAAAAAAATTGTAACCCAAATGGGTAATCAAGGCGGCTCAAATCCTTATCACAAATATGTGAAAGATTGGATTGATTCTGGTAAAATTGGTAAAATATCGAAAGTACAAGTTTGGACAAACCGACCTGTTTGGCCACAAGGTGGTGAAATGGCAAAGCCTGATAATAGCTTGAAGCCGAAAGACTTAAATTGGGATTTGTGGCTCGGCCCAGCTGAAGAAAAACCTTTTACCCCCAATATGCACCCATTCAATTGGCGTGGCTGGTGGGACTACGGCACTGGAGCCTTGGGTGACGTGGGATGCCATTTGATTGATATTCCATTCCGTCATTTGGGATTGCGTTACCCAACCGATGCTGAATGCAGTGTAGGTGCAGTTTATTCAAAAATGTGGAGTGCCGACTATCACCCAGATGGCTGCCCTGCCTCATCATTTATTACCTTACATTTTGCTGCTACTGCCAAAAGCCAATCGCCAATAGAAATGACTTGGAGCGATGGTGGAATTCGCCCCTCACACCCTGATATTATCCCTGCTGATAGCGATATTGGTGGTGCAAAATCTGCTAATGGTGTATTGTTTTTAGGTGAAAAAGGAATTATTTCTACAAATATCAATGATAGTTCACCAATGATGCCGAAGTTATATTTGAACGATGGTAAAACTGAATTTGGGCCTGAAGATACCATAAACACCGAGCCAGAATATGGCCACCAACGCAAATGGGTAGATGCATGTAAAGCTGGCTTCAATAGTAAGGAACATAAGGCACTTACGTCGTCATTTGACTATGCTGGCCCTATGACAGAAACCGTATTGATGGGCAACTTGGCTATCAGAAGTTTTATGTTGAAGAAAGAAGATTCAAAAGGTCAAGCGGACTTCTACGCTCGCAAAAAACTTTTGTGGGATGGCGAAAACATGCGTATCACCAATTTGGAAGCGGCCAACCAATTCGTAGGCAGAACTTACCGAAAAGGTTGGGAGATGTAAAATTCTGATCATCGCAACAGTATATTTATCAAAAAAAATCGGCTACTATGCCGATTTTTTTTGATTTTTATATAAATATTTTGAACCGTTCCAAACAACACTTTTCTAAATATTCTCTATCGTCTGGGTGGGCAATATTAATGAGTAGCTTTGCCCTTTGTCTTAAATTTTTTCCAAACAAATTGGCCACCCCATATTCAGTAACTACATAATGTACGTGGCCCCTAGTGGTAACCACCCCCGCACCCTGCTTTAAATAAGGAACAATTCTGGGAACACCTTTACTTGTTCGGCTGTTTAATGCTATAATTGGCTTACCTCCAGCACTTAAGGCGGCTCCTCTCATGAAATCCATTTGCCCGCCTATTCCGCTGTATTGATAGTTGCCAATGCTATCCGCACATACTTGGCCCGTCAGATCCACCTCAATGGCACTGTTGATGGCAATTACTTTCGGATTTTGACCAATTACATGGGGGTTATTAACATAATCAATATCCAAAAAGGAAAAAGAGGGATTATCGTTAATGTAATTGTATAATTTTTTTGTGCCTATGGCAAATGAAGTCACCGACTTATTGGGATGCTTCACTTTGAATTTATTGTTAATAATATCCTTCTCCACCAATTCAATAATTCCATCACTCAGCATTTCTGTATGAATCCCTAAGTCTTTATGGTTTTGCAGATAAGATAAAACCGCATCTGGTATAGTCCCAATACCCATTTGCAATGTACTTCCATCCTCAATTAAATTGACAATATTTTTTCCTATCCTCATTTCCGTTTCACCCACTTTATTACTATAATTTTCCTCCATCAATTCTGCTTCATGAAAGACCATTTTTGTAAATCGGGTCGTATGGATCATCCCATCTCCATGTGTTCGGGGCATTTTGGGGTTGACCAAAGCAATAATATACTTTGCACTATCCACAGCTGCTCTTGCAATATCCACCGATAAGCCCAATGAACAATAGCCGTGCGGGTCAGGTTCCGAAACCTGAACAATCGCTACATCGAGGGACAGAATGCCGTTCCTAAATAAATCAGGAATATCACTTAAAAAAACTGGAACATAGTCGGCCCTACCTTCAGCAACAGCATCCCTGATTGACCCAGAAACAAATAATGAGTTAAAGTGAAAACTATTTTGATAAATTGGCTTATCAATTTCAATATCACCTCTTAAAGTAATGGACACAAGCTCTACCTCCTTCAATCGAGGGCTTTCATGAACAAGCGCATGCAAAAGATGCAAAGGAGTACATACGCTTCCATGAATAAAAACTCTCATACCACTTTGTATAATGGATAGTGCTTCTTTGG
>JAZKGO010000147.1:0-14241 GCA_040385875.1 Bacteroidota bacterium | reverse complement strand
TACATTTATATCAATTAATACGAGCAAGGGGTCGGCTGAGCAGTAAGCTAGATATAGCTGTTTAAATGGCAGTAAACTGGTTAACGCAATGGAGAATAGAAATTTCAAACTTGGCCAAGACGTTGATCGTTTTAGTAAATTTTTTCAGAATAAAGGTTTTAAAAGACCATAAACTGAATTGATTGATAAAAGGGCAGATTTAATAGTCTGCCTTTTTTTATTGCCCAACTTTTTTGGGATCAAGCAAAAATGGGATCAAGCAAAAACGTTGGGGAGCTGACATTGAATTCATTTTGCATGATTTATATAAACAGAATTTTTTGGAAATTTTGTAGCAGCCTAGATTTTTATTTTTAAATTATTGATAATTAGGTAGTTATATTAAATTAGTTAGGCATTTGGTGTAAATATTTTGGATAATTAAACATTTATTTTTCAATATTTTCACTCATCCCCAATATATAATCACAAGCTTCCCGAGTCATATTGGCGGCTATAACTAAAAGGTGCTTTCGTTTCGTGTTCCATTTATCCAAAATTTTAAATAATCTTTTGTATTGTTAATAATGATTTGGATAGAAATGCCAACTTTTGCTACCACAATATGACTTGTTATTTCCGCAGCCAATTCTTCCAATACATATTTTTGGATTTCAAATTTCCTGCCAAATTCTAGTTTGAGCCTTTTTCCATGACCAGTTGAATGATCTAATTTATAAAAAGGGTTAAATAGTATTCGCTTGAACTATAAAAACTGATAATTGGCTGCATAAAAATTAAATCAAAAGGAGGATGATATTTCGGTATTTTTTAAAAGGAATAGTATTATTTCAGAAATGAAAAACCTAAAATTTCTAGACAATTGTTTAAACTATTATTGTGCTATTGCCTATTTTCAAACTGCCTAAATATCAATATATTACATCAAATTTTGCGGTAAACATACTTTTTCGTAAACTTGTATCACCACAGTAATTAATGTTAAAACGAATAAAACACACCACCTGTTAATATTGTTAAACCTTTATGAATAGATCACATTTGCTCATTTTCATTGTGCTAATTTGCTTTGTTATTTATTTTGTGGGCAGCTCAACCAGCAACTCTTCTCAATTAAATCACCAACCATCAAAATATTCGAATAAAAAAGACAGCATCAGTCGCATTATAAGTATTTCTAAGCATCCTATTCCATTTATTGTTTTGGGTCTTGACGCCAATGAAAAGCGCCTAATAGGGATTAATCCTGATTCAAAAATCGGAATGAAATCCAATATACTCAATCAGTATTTTCCTGGTTTTCAAAGCATCTCCGACAAGGTTAGTACCAAAGCATTTGTGCCAAATATTGAGGAAATTATTAGGCTTAAACCTGATTTGATATTGAACTGGAAACGGTTTTCTGAAGCTAATGCACAAATGCAAAGCTTTGGTTTTAAGGTTATTGGTATAAACTATGACGGCACCGATGAAAATGACCGAGAAATGATAAATACAGTAGCAACAGCTATTGGAAAAGAAAAAAAAGCGAATAGTATAATGCAAAAACGTGAAATTATTAAGCAAAAAATGAAGCTAATCAGCGATAATATTCCCCAGCAAAAACGACCAAAAGTTATCTTTTTTTACAACTATGAAACCCTTCGGGTGGGTGGGGAAAAATGTTACGAAAATTATTGTATAAATCTTGCTGGTGGCCGTAATATGGCCGCTGGATTGGGTGTAGATAAATCGGTAAATATTGAACAGATATTGGAATGGAACCCAGATATTATATTGTTTGGTGGCTGGTTACAATCTCTAAAACCAGAGACTATTTACCAAAATCCTATTTTGGCGGAAGTAAGTGCAGTGAGAAACCACAGAGTTTTCAAAATGCCACATTGGGCCAGCAACGAAACAGAACTCATCTGGGAATGGTTGGCCGAAATTATCCAGCCCAAACTTTTTCAATTTAATATTCGGGAAAATATCTGTGAATTGTATACGAGTCAGTATAAAATTAACCTCACCGATGCAGATATTGACGAGCTGTTGTTCAGCAATTTAAACAATGGTTCGGCCTTTTACAAAAATTTAAATAGCCACAAATAATATGGAAAAAAAGCAGGAAGGATTTCAGGTGCTTCTATTCATTATTTTGTTACTTGTGATATGCCTAGCACTCATGTTGGGTCGATACAATATTTCATTTGAAAGGCTCTTTAATACCATTTCGCTACGATTTACTCAATCAGAAACCATTCCAAATTCAACGGATTACCTCGTGGTTTTCAAATTGCGACTGCCTCGAATATTAATGGCAGCACTTACTGGCATGGCGCTATCAGTTTCAGGTGCTGTATTGCAGGGGATTTTCCGCAATCCCCTAGTTGGCCCAAGTATGATTGGCGTATCATCAGGCGCTTCATTTGGGGCAGTTTCAGCTATTTTCCTATCGATGGGGGCATTTGCTGTAATGGGATTTGCATTTGCAGGGGGTATTCTTTCATTAGTATTTACTTTGAGTTTGGCAGGCAAAGTGGGTGGCAAAAATATGCTCTCGATTATATTAGGTGGTATTGTATCGGGAGCCTTATTCACGGCACTTGTTTCCATAGTTACATTTATTGCCGACCCTAGAGATACCTTACCAGTCATTGTATATTGGCTCATGGGCAGTTTCAGTGGTGCGACCTATTATAATTTGGCCATTTTAGCAGGCGTTTGTCTGTTTTGTTTTTTGGTTATTTTCAAAAGCCGTTATGTAATTAATCTGTTAGCTATGGGTGATGAAGAGGCCTATGCTTTGGGTGTTAAAGTAGTCAAATTGAGGGTATTATTTTTAATACTCACCACATTAGTTACTTCCGCTGCGGTGTCAGTAAGTGGAAGCATAGCCTGGGTGGGTCTGGTCGTGCCACATATTGCCCGTATTATCACAGGAGCTGATTACCGAAGCCTGGTGGTAACATCAGCACTTATTGGGGGTATTTATTTGGTAATTGCAGATACTATAGTGCGCATTTCGCCATTTGGTGAAATACCCATTGGTATTTTATCGGCATTGGTGGGTGCTCCAGTTTTGGCATTTTTAATACATAATAGCAAACTAAATAACGGAAAATGCTAGAAGTAAAAAAAATAGAATACCAATATCCAAATAGCCCAACCGCTGTTTTTAGTGATATTTCTTTTTCTGTAAAGCAAGGGGAGGTTTGTGCTATTTTAGGGAAAAATGGTTGTGGAAAAACTACTTTGATCAAATGCGTCACGGGTATTTTCAAACCGCAATTTGGCAAAATTAGTATAATTCCTCCCATTGGTTATGTGCCACAAAAAGTGAATTTTATATACGATATTACTGTACTAGACGTGATTGTGATGGGGCGATATCATTATTTCGGGGCCTTTTCTACTCCCAAAAAAACAGACTATGAAGCCGCCCGAAATGCCGCCGAGACATTGGGTATCAGTGCTCTTTTGGAAAAGGATTTTACAGAACTTAGTGGGGGGCAACAGCAAATGGTATTAATTGCCCGTGCATTGGCTGTGGGTAGTAAATGTATCGTTTTTGATGAACCCTGTGCTTCGCTCGACTATGGAAATCAAAATCAAATTCTATCAATTATCAGGGCATTAAAGGAGTCAAATACGACGGCGGTATTTTCCACACACGACCCCAATCACGTGATTCATGTGGCCGATAAAGTGCTGATTATGAAGGGTAATAATGAATATGTTTTTGGTACAAGCCAAGCATTGATTACTGACGAAACCCTGACAAATCTTTATGGAATGTCTTTAAAAAAAGTGGTTGTGAATGGACAAATTACCTCGGTAGTTGCCTTATATGATTGATTCATAATACCAAATATGCTATCAATGCGGAAATTAAAAAACTTAAAAATTGGTGATTATTTCCCTAAAGAACCCATCCTTACCTCAATCGATAACCTTGAACAGGATGGCGTTATTCCTGAAACGGTGGTTAGGGTAGTTGGTGCCAGAGTTGTGTATGCAAATTATAAGCTGCTTCAACATGATTTTCCGCAACTACAAAATGAGGAACTTGAAAATCAATTTTCAAGCCTCAAATCGTTAAAAGGCCTAGCAAAAAAACAGGCTGTTTACAATAAAATAGACGAATGGCTGATCCGTAATACTGCCTTTATTTCACAAAGCCAGGCCAATCAATCGGTGGTAAATACGCCAATCCGTATAGGTACTGAGAAGGTAATAGCCTATAGGCCACCAGGCTATGGTAGGGCACTAGTTTTTTCAACAGAGCAAAATGACAAAGGACTTTTGTTGACCAAAAATCCAAAAAAAGCAATATACGAAAACAGACTGATTGATGTAAAAGGAACGGGGTGTGGGCCAAATATCATTCCAACTAACAAATCGCATAGCAACGGCATCTATCGCCTTGGCTTTGCATTTGTTGAATTGCTTTTTCAGGAATTACTCCAAAGTGTTTTTATACATAGTAAAAGTAATTTTACTACCCTACCTATTTATGGAATACTTGATTTGGGATTTGATGAGCGAAACAACCGAATGCATCATAGTGCAGCGGCATTGTTAGTAAGGCGAGCACATAGGCGGCCCAAAGATTCGGGCGGTTTGTACCCTTATGGTTCTACGGGCCAGCAGGTACAGCTACAGGTTGAAAAATTGATTAGAAAATACGGAATCACCTCAGTAAATGAGGTTACCACCATTAAAATTAAGAAAGAAAACGGCCAAATCTGTATAAACTATGGCGATCAGCAAATTGATTTTTTTAATGAAGCACAACAAGCTGAAATTGAAAAAGTGAGTCACTATTCCGACAGTATGGGAGAGCTCATTTTTGATGGAATCAACATTCAACATACTCGTGAGATTGGTATGAACCCCCCTTGGGCTACTTTAGTAGATTTTCAATCTTATTCCATTAAAGAAACTTTCAACAATCCTATTCTAAGCCTTGTGTCTGATAAATTGATGCGATGGGGCGGCTCTATTTGGCCAGGTTACCCCGATTTTATAAGCCCTGACTCAAACCTTAAAATTCCTTTTCATTTATCGAGCGGTACTGGTAATATTTGGGGCTATAATATGGGTGAAGGAAAAATAAAAATGGATTCACTATGCTATGGCTTAGCTGCTGATTTCAGAGCAAATACCATGAGCAGGGAAATGATATTAGGTACATTGCAAACCTATTTGGACGCCCTAACAAAACCACTCTATAGTTTTTAAGAGGTTCAACCAATTTACAAAAAAACCTTTAGAAATAATAGAAAGAAAGGCCTAGAAAGTATTTAGGCCTTTCTTTATTTTTTACTTTGCAGCTTTCGATTTAAATAAAGGTATAATGCCTGTATAAACATGGCTTAATACAGCTGGTGATAAACTGGCCGTATTTGGATTATTACTATGGCAGGTAAAGCAACTATTCTGATTACTTTGTTTGTATGTTTCCATAGTAATGTTTGCTAATAAACTCGTCCCGATGGCTGCCCCTGGGTCACTCGGATTGGTTGAAAAACTTGTACCTGTTGGGGCTACGCCACTATTGGTCCAAGTGGCACCAATCAACACATAATTCTTTCGGATGTCGTTGCCAACCAACCATCCCAGCACCGAGTTATTGATGGAAATAACTTCGCTATTGGAAGCTGCCGAAGAGCCATTTTCAGCATTGGGTGATATATTGGCAGCCGAACCCCAAGGAAATGCCATTAGGCTGTTACTTGCACTAATAGTAGATCCTTTTTCTGCTATCAACGTATTTACAGCTGCTGTAAAATGTGCCAGATTTGGATTTGGGTCAAGTCCGTTTGAGCTAAATGTCCAAGACCCGATACTGTCTTGAGGTACAACCACAACGGTAGAGTCGGTATTAAGATATTGATAAGATGCATTGGGAGCATTATTTTTCTGTTCAAAAGTAGCCCAAACCATTTCAGGATGGCCAGCCGTACTGCCAACCACGTGCATGCCCACCATGGCCAATTTTACAGTTTGCGTGGTGGCATTGGGTGTCCAAAGTGAATCGGTTTTGGTATAGGAA
Source organism: Bacteroidota bacterium (assembly GCA_040385875.1). Classification (GTDB taxonomy): domain Bacteria; phylum Bacteroidota; class Bacteroidia; order Cytophagales; family Spirosomataceae; genus JANMZR01. The sequence goes on along the minus strand of JAZKGO010000147.1, from coordinate 8,201 downwards.
GGAACCACAGCCTCAATTGTCACATAATTCTGCGGGTCAGGAAGAGAGGAAGCTTCCACCCACGATGTTTTTATTTCCATAGCAAGCGCATTTGAATCGGGTAGTGTTTTACCATTTGCTCTGGCAATTTCCGAAATACTATCACGCTGTGCTGCGGTGGTTGGAAATTGTGCACTTGAAATTTCCCCATTTTTAGCACCACTCAAATAAAATGCAAACACATCATTAATCATAGTGATGTAATAAACTAATGAACCATTTTGGGCCATTAATCCGTGGCTACCCTGAGCCTGCCCTTCTTCCGTTTCAATTGGACCATTGGCACTTACAAATACTGATTTTCCGTTGCTGGCTTTAAATTCATGTACGAAATTGCCTTTGCGGGTAAATACTGCTTTCGGGTTTTGAATAATTTTACCTGATTGGTCTTTAAAAATTGGTTTCCCACTTTCATCCAGATCAACATGATGAATAATCGTTTTTCGGTTACCCATCAATACTAATGGTTTACTATTGGCTGGGTGTTTTTCAATCTCAAATATATGCCCCAGTTTATCTTTAATAGTAGGAAGGTTATTCGCTCCAAACTGAGTAATGCTGCTAGTAACTTGTAATGGCACACCTGGAGTATGGGGCAATAATGTACGGTTTCCAGCGGTATCGGCGGGTGAAACAGTATAAAAAATGGGCGATTCCATTACTGTTTTTTTATCAGCAAGTGGCGAGGTAATCCAGGCAAACATTTGCCATGACCATTTATAAAAATCACAATTGTTATGATGCCCAAAAGTAACACTATTGGCTGGCATTACTATTCCGTTTTCTGTGGCAGTGCCACTGGCAAACCAGCTGTTAAAATCGGGCTGTGTAATAGTGCATGACTGTAGTGCATTGGCAGGTAACCTGCTTGGTAAAGCTGCAAATAAACTTACATTACCTGTTGTACTTGTTTTTTTATTGTCGCATCCAATATAGATGAATAAAAAAGTTGCCGTAGTGAGCAACAATATAATTGTTGTTAATTTTTTCATTGGGTTTAATTTTTTTATGGGTTTAAAATTTTATTGGTTTTTATTTAATTCTCCTGATTTTCAGGGTGGCCTAGAAGGTATACTTTTAAAATTGTTTGGATTAAAACGGTCGTCTATTTTTTGATGATTTAGCTCAAATTTTGCAAATATGCTGAATAACCAAAATGGTAGACTTACCCTTTTTTGGTTTTTTTTATCTTATCTGCAGCACCAGTAAAAGCTACTACATGGCTTATATGGTCTTCTGCTGTGCTTGAGGATTGCTTGAGTTTTGCTAGATAATTTTTTGAACTGCTCACCAAAGCTTCAGCACTGGTAATATGTGTTTCTGCTGAACTGATAAAATTTTCAGCATTTGCTGCCAAGGTTTTTGGGTCTTCTGCTCCACTAACAAACATTTCGGCAGAATTTATGAGGTTTTTTGTGTTAGCAATATGTTGCTCAACAGAACTATTTTTTGGCGGTTTCATTTGTAAAACATTAATAATGTGATTACTAATTAAAATTGTTCGATTGAAAGTTAGACTTTTCAGGCAAATAATCAAAGTATTTTTTATGAAATATTCAAAATAATTTATTGAATAAAAAATAACCTATTTCATATAAATTGGCAAAGGGTTCCGAATGTAAAATTATAGGGTTTTACCTTTCATTTGATTGAAAATCAGGCATTTAACAATATTTATTCATTTAATAAGTATTTAATAGAAATTTGTTTTATAAAAATTATTTTTTGTAAATTAACGGACCTTTTAAATTTATAAACCAAATAAAATGATAGAGCCAAATGTAAACTTTGGTATTCCTAATGATGTGTTCAATAAATTTGAACACGTGGTTGTACTGATGATGGAAAACCGATCTTTTGACAACCTATTAGGTAATTTATACCACCCCCAAGATTTGAAACCTGGTCAGCAATTTGCTGGTTTGAAATTTGGAGGACCGTATTACAACAGCATCCCAGATTATATAAAGGATGGCCATGCGGGTGAAAAGATTTTCACTTATACCGACACTGACCTTTCCCAGCCTTATCCCGACCCGGGCGAAGAATATCCGCATATCAATACTCAATTGTATGGCGAACTTAATCCTGATAATGCCGGAAGACTGGCTTATCAGATGAAAAAGCCTTATAATTTGCCGAATCCAATTCCTTGCCCAGCAGCTATGGATGGATTTGTTAAAGACTATATCAGCAATTTACAATCCACATTTGGTGGAGAGTCCACCGAAAAGGTTGCTTATGAACAGTATAAGGTGATTATGCAATGTTTTGAAAATGATCAGATACCAGTTTTATCTACTTTGGCAAAAGAATTTGCAGTATTTGACCACTGGTTTTGCTCAGTGCCGAGCCAAACTTGGTGTAATAGATCGTTTTGGCATGCGGCCAGTTCGGGAGGTAAAGTAATTAACCCACTTGAAGAATATGGCACTTGTTTTCTTGCAAAAATATTCGACGATTTTACCGAAATGGAATCCTGGGTTCGTAATGTATGGTCGATTCCAACAATTTTTCAGCGAATGAATGAGCAGCATATATCTTGGAATATTTATTCACATATAGCTCCACTTAGCCTTACTACTATGGTAAATGGTGAGTTTAATCATATTAAATCATTTGATTCGTTTCAATCAGATATTAATAATGGTAGCCTACCTCAGTACAGTTTCTTAGAACCACAGTTTTTATTTGTTCATAACGACGAGCATCCTTTTTCGGAATCCAAAAAACAATTACCTGCCACACTGAAGCTTGGTGAAAAGCTGATATTGGATGTATATAATGCTGTAAGAACCAGTGAACAATACCGGGATAATACCCTTCTCATCATCACTTTTGACGAGCATGGAGGGTGTTTCGACCATGTTTCGCCTCCTTGTGTGGCCACTCCTCCTGTGCCGAGGAGTGGACAAATGGGTTTTCCTTTTAACAGGCCAGGCATCCGAGTACCCATGGTAATGATATCGTCGTGGATACAGCCACAAACTATTGTGAATGAAGAATTTGAGCATACTTCTTTCTTTCGTGGCATTAGCGAGAAATGGAATTTAGGTACCTTATCGGCAAGAGATGCCAGTGTAAAGGCCTTTACAGCTTCAAATGTTTTCTCAACACAAAAGCGGAGCAAACCTTGGCCCGAAATTTTGCTAAAACCAGAGGACCTTCAGGCTATTGCGGCAGTTCAGGAATTTGACAAAGACGATGACAAACCCAATCACTTACAATATGCCATGCTGAATGCACTATTATATCTTGAGAAAAAACGGGGCCTTACAAAAACACCAAGGGCTTCCGTAAAAACCAATGGGCATATTCGCCTAATATTGAACAAGTTGCAAGAGGATATGAAAAAGAAATAAGAGATGTTTTCTAGTCCAAAACCTTTAATACTATAATCAAATAAAAGAGAATGAAACGAATATTAACAGTATTTTTCATATTGTCAATAGCTTTTGCCAAGGCCCAAACGATCAGTGGCCTTGTAAAAGATGCCTACACCAATGAGGCTATAATTGGTGCGTCGGTAAAACTTTTAAAAAGTAAAATTGGAGTTGTAACAGATAAAGAGGGCAAATTTTTATTGAATGGGGAGGGCAGCATTCAAATTTCAAATGTGGGCTATAAATCTTATATTATCAAAGCTGACGGCACCATTTTAGCCATAAGCTTGGTGCCTGAAATTATCAATTTACAAAATGTAGAAGTAGTTGGTAGGGCGGTTAAAGATTATAACAGTGAATATACCTTTTCAGCTACTCGTACCTCTACCTTAAATAAAGATATACCCCAAACAATAAGTACAGTTACCAAAGAATTAATTGCCGATAGGCAGGCATTTACCTTGGGCGAAGCCGTGAAAATTGCCCCTGGTGTAACGCCAACAAGCTGGTATAACCAATACAATATCAGAGGGATAAGCCAAAACGAAGAAGGCCAAATAATAAATGGGATGCGCACCCGCCAATATTTTTTTTTACAGCCACTCACAGCCAATATTGAGCGTGTTGAGGTACTAAAAGGGCCAGCATCTGCTACTTTTTCGTCGGTAGATCCAGGTGGAAGCATAAATATGGTTACAAAAAAACCATTAGCCATCTATCGAAAAGAAGTAAGCCTGAGTGTAGCTAGTTTTAGTACTTTTAGAGGGATGTTGGATTTTACAGGTCCTATAAATAAGGATAAAACACTGCTTTATCGCATCAACGGAGCCTATCAGGAAGCACGAAATTTTCGTGATATAGTATCGAATAAATCTGTAATACTTTCGCCATCAATCAGTTATATACCAAACGACAAAACGGCCATCAATACCGAATTGATTTTTAGTAATATGCAAGGCACATTGGATCGTGGGCAACCTGTTTTTGGAGCCATTGCAGGCAAAACTGATTTATTTAGCACATCAAAAAGTTTAAATTTGGGTTCGGCTACCGATTTTTTTCGGTCAAAAGAGGTAATCATTACAGGCACTCTTTCACATAAATTTACCAAAAATATTGTTTTCAATACATCGTATATGAAGCAATCGTGGTCGGAAGATTTGCAGGAACACCGCACAAATAATTCGTTTGCGGTAGATATTTTGAATCAGCCGGTAAATACTTTGGCATTTATGCAATTTGTGCAACGCAAGCAGGTTTGGAATGTGGATAATCTGAACAGTTATTTTAATTTTGATTTTAATACAGGCAAGGCCAAGCATAAGCTTTTGGTCGGTTTCGATTTGCATAGTTGGCATAAATTAATTGGTGGTGGCCAAAACGCAGCTAGAGGTTATTTGCTTAAAGATGGCTCCGTGGCGGCTTCGTTTGTACTGGCCAATGCTGCTAATTATCAGACAGTTAAGCTGGGTAATGTAACATTGCCAAAGCCAAACGTAAACTTTTTTGACCTTGCCAACCCAACCTATGGGCTGCGCAATATACAGGAGTATAATTTCAATGTTCGCACAGTAATACCTTCGGCATTAACCACCAGTAATGCCATTTTTATTCAGGAACAATTCCAGTTAAACAAACTTAGCTTATTGTTGAGCTTACGCAACGAATGGTTTGAGGATATTACCAATTATAAGACCAAAAAATCTAGCTCGTTTAAAAACAATAATCTAATTCCTAGAATAGGTTTTACCTATGCCATGAATAAAAATTTAAATGTTTATGGTACTTATTTGCAAGGCTTTCAGCCACAGTCAAATACTGTGTCACTAATGCCGAGTACTGGGGCATTTTTCTGGGCCGACAATTCGCCTGCTTTATACAAGCCATTAATTAGCGACTTAAAAGAAATTGGAGTAAAAGCAGACTTGTTTGGAAATACCCTAAAAATGAACCTTGCTTTGTATGAAATTAATCAGAAAAATATTTTGATAAGTGCCAATGACCCAACCCAACCCGACTTGTTGGTGCAACGTGGAGCCGACCATAGCCGTGGTTTTGAATGGGATATAGCAGGATATTTAACCCAAAATTGGCAAATAAATGCTTCTTTTAGCTTTATTGATGCTAAAATAATTACAGACTTCAACGAAAAATTAAATGGACAACGCAAGGAAAATACCCCAAGAAATAGCTATAACCTTTGGAATCGGTACAATTTCAAAGAGAAATCTCTGTTTAAAGATTTAGGAATTGGGATAGGAATGCAGCATCAGGCCAGCCGATTACCTTGGCTTAGCCGTGAATTTGAAATACCCGCTTTTACCACTTTTGACTTTGCTTTGTATTATACGCCCACCAAAAGCAACGTACAGGTAGCATTAAACATGTATAATATGTTTGATAAAAATTATTGGATTGGTGCATTTAACTATTTAAGAATGTTTCCAGGAGCACCACGTAATGCAGCCCTAACGCTTACCTATAAGTTTTGAAGCATGGCCGCTTGGTCACAAAATTAGCTTTTGAACTAAAAAAATACCTTTTCACCAACATAATAAATTTTGAATAATTTTGCCCACCTAGTATATGGAGTAAATGGCCTCCATGGGCTACGTTTTCAACGTTAAATCAAGGGCATTTACACCTTTTGTAGTAATATTTTTTCTATTCTTATAACCGAATAGTTGACGCAATATGCTTTTTTTTTAATTGTCGGTTTGGAAAAGATTGAAAGCTGTAACTTGTTTTGTGTAATGCGTATTCATCTTATTCAAAGTTTTGGTTGATATAAACATCCACATGGTACTGTGTACAATCTGGCTTAATTGAATTATCGATCCAAAAGCAAGGGAGTAGATGTATTCCAGCAAATCTGGGCGTATGGCAAACAAATTCGGACTATATCTATTATTGAAATTTGAGCTTTATTGATTCTCTGAGAGCTGGAACCTCCCAAATGATGGCGAAAAATTTAAATTGGATAGTACCACCACTTTTAGTGTAACCATTACCAATGCCAATGGATGCTCAGTTACAGGTACAGTAAAAATAATAGTAGAACCTAAGAAAACAGGAGGCCGCTTAGGTGCAGAGTTAATTGATGGAGAGCCAATTATAATCGTTTCACCCAACCCTACTCAAGATAAATTTGAATTAAATATTTCGGCACCAAATGATTTGTTAAAAGGCTACCATATTTTGTCGGCAACAGGTGCTCAATTATTATATCAACCAATTGATAATCAACGCAAATATTCTGAAATGGTTTCTGTAGAGAAATTAGCCACAGGGGTTTATTTTATTAATATTATTACTGAAAGGAGAAAATTTGTTAGAAAAATAATTAAGCACTAGGTTTTTAAATCCGAATAAACCGACTCCAAATAGTCAAAGGTTCAGTTTTCAATAATAGTCTTTATTTGACAGCAGCAATATGACTTAACTAGCTTATCTCTACAATTCTATGTTTCATTTCCAATTTGTTTAAACAGGTCATCCATCATTTCAACTGAGCCTACATAAAAGGGCGTTCTTTGGTGGATGCTTTGGGGAATAATATCCAAAATATCAGTATTATTGCCATCAAAGGCTTGTCCACCAGCTTGCTCAATTAGGTAGGCCAATGGATAGCATTCATAAAGCAATCTCAATTTGCCATTGGGCGAATTCTGGGTAGGCGGATAGAGGTAAATACCTCCTTTTAATAAGTTTCGATGAAAATCTCCCACCAACGAACCAATGTACCTTGCGGAATATCTTTTAATTCGACAATTTTTCAGGTATTCTTGAACGCCTTTTGGAAAATCTAATTCATTCCCATCATTGCATGAATAAATGGAGCCTTTGGGTGCTATTTGCATATTGGCATGCGATAAAAAGAATTCACCCAGAGAGTTTTCATAGGTAAAACCATTTACTCCATGCCCTGTGGCAAATACTAGAATCGTGGAGGAGCCATACAAAATATAACCTGCGGCTGCCTGCTTATGTCCACCCTGCAAAAAATCTTCGATTTGTGGAGGGGTTCCTAATGGTGATTTTCGTCGATAAATCGAAAAAATTGTGCCAATTGATACGTTCACGTCTATATTGGATGAGCCGTCAAGTGGGTCAATTGCCACCACATATTTTCCATTATTATTACCAGTATAAATAATTTCCTCCTTTTCTTCAGAGACAATAGCGGCTATTTCTCCCCCATTTTTGAATGCCCGTATAAACCGAATATCAGCGATTACATCTAGTTTTTGCTGACTTTCCCCTTGAACATTTTCCGTTCCAATGCCGCCAGTAATATCCACTAATCCTGCCCTATTGATTTCTCGATTTACGATTTTGGCAGCCAAAGCGATATCTCTTAACAATTGTGAAAGCTCCCCTGAGGCATGAGGGAAAGCCCTTTGGTGTTGTTTAATAAATCGGTCAAGAGTTGTACCTACGGGTATGGCGATTTTTTCTTCTTCTATATTCATTTGTAGAATGGCTTCAAATTTAGATTAAAAAACATTTCTAGCTAGGCTTATCATCCGATATTGCTTATGCTTTCAAAACTAGCTAATTAGCTGTGCAAATGCATCCTAGGATAAGTAGGTTGGCTTTATATTTTATGAAAATTATGTATTTATGAGCTTAGATTAAAAAAGATAGAGATGAGTCAGCTAAAAACAAAGGCCTAATAATCAAATGGAACAAGTTTGATCTCACTCTAGTTTAGATAGTGTTTATTCCAAGTAGTTGTTTCAACCAACTCATTTAGAAAAGGTAAGAATTGGGATGCTC
>JAZKGO010000146.1:7143-31785 GCA_040385875.1 Bacteroidota bacterium | reverse complement strand
GAAGCTACTGGTGACCCCTTACCAGCAGAAACATTGGTGAAAATGCGAGCTGCCGACGCCATACTTTTTGGTGCGGTAGGTCATGCCAAATATGACAATGATCCTAATGCCAAAGTAAGACCAGAGCAAGGTCTTTTGAAAATGCGCAAAGAGTTAGGATTATATGCCAATTTACGACCAATCAAGCTTTTTGATGAACTTTTAGAAGCATCAAGCATTAAGCCAGAAATATTAAAAGGAGCGGATATTCTATTCTTTAGAGAGCTTACTGGTGATGTATATTTTGGCAAAAGAGAGCGTATTGACGATGGAAATACTGCTTATGACACCATGATTTATAGCAAATATGAAGTGGAAAGAATTGCCCGTAAAGCATTTGATGCGGCCATGACTCGTGGTAAAAAACTCATGTCTGTCGACAAAGCCAATGTGTTGGAAAGCAGTCGTTTATGGCGTGAGACGATTCTCGAGGTGGCTAAAGATTATCCAGAGGTTACTTTAGAACACCAATTTGTGGATGCTGCAGCTATGTTATTAATCAAAGATCCGAAAAAATTTGATGTGGTAGTGACAGGCAATCTTTTTGGAGATATTTTAACGGATGAGGCCTCGCAAATAGCAGGTTCGATGGGCATGTTGGCATCGGCATCGGTGGGTGACAGCACTGGCGTGTATGAGCCTATTCATGGCTCTGGTCATGATATTGCTGGCAAAGGAGTAGCCAATCCAATGGCTTCTGTTCTTTCAGCAGCGCTTCTATTGGATATTTCTTTTGGTATGAAAGCCGAATCTGAGGCTGTAATCGCTGCCATTGATGGAGTTTTGAAAGCTGGCTTTCGTACTCGTGATATAGCCACCAAAAATACGCCTGCTGAAATGATTTTAGGAACAGATGCAATTGGTGACGAAATATTGAAGCGTATTTAGTAAATGGCTGATATTGAATAAGATATTTTAAAGAAAAATATAATTTTTCTAATAAGTTGACTTTATTTTATATCTTTAGTTATGAAAATATTTTGCTCTAAAATTAATTCTACTAAATTTGTAAGACGGAATTTTAATAATGAAACAAAATAATTCAATATCGGCCATTTCAATTTTAGGACTGCTCCTTCTGAGCGTCTGACGGAAAGGGAATATTGTAGTAATACCAAAATTTGAACCCTTTCCCAAGCTAAAATTGGCAGAGGGTTTTTTTATATTTTACTTATTAAAGTAAAAAGTTTTCAAATTAGTAAAAAAAACAAAATGAATAATAGAATTCAGATTTTTGATACAACATTGCGTGATGGCGAGCAAGTGCCTGGTTGTCAGCTAAATACAGAAGAAAAATTGCAAGTTGCTGAGCAATTAGAGCTTCTCGGAGTTGATATCATTGAGGCTGGATTCCCTATATCTTCACCCGGTGATTTTCAATCGGTTCAAGAGATTGGCAAACTTATCAAAAACGCTACTGTGGCTGCACTTACTCGTGCCAAACCAGCTGATATTGACCAAGCTGCCGAAGCTTTGAAGTATGCCAAAAACCCAAGAATTCATACTGGATTGGGCAGCTCAGATGTGCATATTAAATATAAATTCAACAGCAATAGAGAGCAAATAATCGAACAAGCCATTTGGGCTACCAAATACGCCAAAGGCTATGTGGAAGATGTTGAATTTTTTGCAGAAGATGCGGGTCGTGCTGATTTGGCCTTTCTCGCAAAATTGACTGAAGCCGTAATAAAGGCTGGTGCCACCGTAGTCAATCTTCCTGATACAACAGGCTATTTATTGCCTGAGCAGATGTTTGACCGTATTACTTATCTATTTGAGCACGTCCCAAATATTGATAAAGCAGTGATATCCATGCATAATCACAATGATTTGGGTTTGGCAACTGCCAATACGATTGCTGGGATAAAAGCTGGAGCTAGACAAGTTGAAGTAACCATTAATGGCATTGGAGAAAGAGCTGGCAATACTGCCTTAGAAGAAGTAGCAATGATATTAAATGTGCACCAGGATCTTGGCTATACCAGCAACATCAACCCAAAAATGTTGTATCCTATCTCAACTTTTGTTTCAAATTTAATGGGGATGCCAGTACAGGCCAATAAAGCAATTGTGGGTGCCAATGCCTTTGCACATTCATCTGGTATTCATCAAGACGGCTTTTTGAAGCATGCTCAAAATTATGAGATTATGAAGCCTGAAGATGTGGGTGTGCCTTCATCGGCTATCATCCTTACTTCACGGTCAGGGCGGGCTGCCTTACGCCATCGCTTACAGCTTTTGGGATTTGAATTTCAAAAACCCGATTTAGATAAAATTTATACTCGATTTATCATCATGGCCGATGAGCGTAAGATGATTGAAGATGAGGATTTGAAAGAATTAGTAGGATAGTTTATGGGAATAAGTTGATTGCTAATTTGTTCTGTTTTATCTAAGAAATAGTTTAATCGGTAGAATAAACATTTGAAAATCACTCTATTTCTAGTTATTATTTGTACTTTTGCGATATGAGAGCCTATTCAAAAATAGCATATCGTATATTCAGTACCATTTTAATGCTACACATTTTGGCATTGAATGTGAACAATAGCTATTACTTGAAGCTGATTAATTGCAACACCATTTCGAAAGATTTTGATATTGATGAGGAGTCAAAGTCCAAATCAAAATCGTGTGAAAATAGCTGTACTGACAATTCTGTTGATGAATTTTTGAATGGATTGAATACTCTAAATAAACACAAAACATTGGCAAATTTTAGTGAGAATGTTGCCAAAAGTAATTTTCAATATTTGATGAGTACATTTCCCAATGTACATTATGAGATTCAAATACCCCCTCCCCGAGCTTAGTTGTTAAGCCCATTTTACATCTTTATTTCTAGCTAATCAATTTTTTGAACGAGTTAATTCGGTCATTATCAATTGTTTATGATTTAAGAATATTTTTTTCGAAATTTTTTATCAAAAACCAAAATCTGATTATCCATCCTGATAATCAATGATTTATAATTAAATCTAGTAAAATTTAAAAGTATGAATACACGTATTAAATCAAACAGCGAACTTACATTTGATTATTTAAAAAACGACTTTCCCGCCGGAATTGTGGTTTTTTTAGTAGCTCTACCTCTTTGCCTAGGAATTGCCTTAGCTTCTGGTGCCCCATTATTTTCTGGTATTATTACAGGTATTGTTGGAGGCATAGTGGTGGCATTTGCAAGTGGCTCACAATTAAGTGTATCAGGACCAGCGGCTGGCCTTACTGTAATCGTTTTTAATGCGATAACTCAACTGGGGAGCTACGAAGTGTTTTTGTTTTCTGTTGTGTTGGCAGGTCTTTTGCAAATAGCACTAGGCTATCTGAAAGCAGGTATCATTGGCTATTATTTTCCATCAAGTGTAATTAAAGGAATGCTAGCAGCCATAGGTATCATACTCATTCTCAAGCAAATACCCCATGCACTAGGTTATGATAAAGACAACGAAGGAGATTTTGATTTTATACAAGCCGATGGACAAAATACTATTTCAGAGATTTTCAAATCCCTTGATTATATTCATCCAGGAGCCGTAATTATTGCATTGGTTTCACTTTTCATACTGATTATGTGGGAGAGGCCTTTCTTAAAAAAGTTCACTTTTTTCAAAATAGTTCCAGGAGCTTTATTGGTGGTTATTCTTGGAATATTAATCAATCAGTGGTTCAAAACAGGCTATCCCGAATTTTATTTGCAAGGCGAGGAGCTGGTACAATTGCCAGTTGCCAAATCTGCATCTGATTTTATCGGCCAATTTACAATGCCCGATTTTAGTGCGATTACTAATTATAAAGTGTATGTTGTGGCGATAACAATTGCCATCATTGCAAGCTTGGAATCACTACTTAGCGTAGAAGCAACCGACAAACTTGACCCGTATAAACGAGATACACCGACCAATAGAGAATTAAAAGCGCAAGGCTTGGGGAATCTTATTTCAGGCTTAATAGGCGGTCTTCCGCTTACGGCAGTAATTGTAAGAAGTTCTGCAAATGTTAACTCTGGCGGTAAAACTAAGCTCTCTGCCATTATTCATGGTGTTTTTTTACTAATGAGCGTGGTTTTTTTGGCTTCAGTATTAAATAAAATTCCTTTAGCGGCGCTTGCGGCTTTATTACTTTTGGTCGGCTATAAATTGGCTAAAATTTCCCTTTTTACATCAATGTATCGATTAGGTTGGGATCAATTTTTGCCTTTTGTGGTAACTGTGGTAGCCATTCAATTTTCAGATTTATTGAAAGGTATTGGGATTGGAATGGCCGTTTCAATGTTTTTCATTTTGAGAAATAATTTTAGAAGAGCGTACATTTTTAATAAAGAAAAAACCGGCGAAAAAGAAACGATTACAGTGCAACTAGACGAGGATGTCACTTTTTTAAATAAAGGAAGTATTGCGACACTATTAAATGAAATACCTGAAAATGGGCATTTAGTAGTTGATGGCTCGAAATCTCATACAATTGATATTGATGTATTAGAAATGCTACATGACTTTAAGAATACCGCCAAACTTAAAAAAATTGAATTAGAACTCAAAAACATTCCTGATTTCAAAGGAGTGGTGTCCCATTGAGCCAAAAAAAGCTCAAAATTGAAAATTATAAACAATAAGTAATCAATAGATTATTAAAAAACAAAAAGGTGTTAAAACCAACGCAAAATGGAAAAATCATATTTAAGATTACTTGAAAATAATAAAGCATGGGTTACACTTAAAACATATAAAGAACCTGAGTTTTTTAACGATTTGGCCAAAGGTCAAAGTCCCAACTATCTTTGGATTGGTTGTAGTGATAGCCGAGTACACGCAAGCGAAATTACAGGTACAAAACCTGGTGAAATGTTTGTACATAGAAATATCGCTAACATGGTGATCCATAATGATCTGAATCTCCTTAGCGTGGTATCTTACGGAGTTGAAGTGTTGAAAGTAAAACATGTAATTGTGTGTGGGCATTATGGTTGTGGTGGTGTGCTTGCAGCAATGGGTAATAAACAATATGGCTTGATCGATAATTGGCTTCGATACATTAAAGACGTTTATCGTTTAAATCATGATGAATTAGATGCTATTGAAGACATGGATCAAAGAGCCAGACGATTTGTTGAATTGAACGTGATGCATCAGGTCCAAGATTTAGGAAAAACTACTATAGTTCAAAATGCATGGAAAAATGGCCAGCCATTGCATATTCATGGTTGGGTTTATGATATTAAAGATGGTCTCATTAAAGATTTGGATGTTACTTATACGGGGCCTGAAGAGTTGCATTCGGTTTATCATTTTGAAGAGGTTAATGGAACAAAAAATAATAAAATTTCGAAAATGTTTAAGAAAATATTTAACAAATGACCAAAATAGCAATGGGACATAAAGCTGCTAGCGCAACTGATAACCATTCAATTGGGGATATAACCAAAACACACTCCTTTAATTTGAATCCTATTTTGGAGGAGCTTAAGCATTTTTTGCCAACCCAAACTCCACTAAAAGATTTCATTCATCATAATTCCCTCCATGCTTTTCAGCAAATGAGCTTTTATGATGCAATATTTAAAGCATCTAAAGTATTTGGCTACCAAGTCACGCTCGAATTAAAAGACTATAGAAAACTGTATGAAATAGGAAGAATAAATGATGACATTTTAGAACAAGTTATTGTTCAACACAAAGGCAGAGTTGAGTTAATTTATTGGAAAAATAAACTTCTTTTTGACCAGTACAATGAAGAAAATGAGCCAAGGATAGGACGCTTTAGAGCGAATTGGAAAAGTAAATACGCTATAGATTTAGACAATCTAGTGCAACCTCTCCTTTTCAGAATTATCAATTGCTATTTGGATCAAGGGGTAGCATCGCAAGTATTCCCTCAAAGCAATGGTGGCCTGATTAGCTCTATTATAGCTTTAGAAAAAAATAGTTTCACCAGCTTTTTCAAAACAAAAAGGGCAACAAATCTTTTGCTTACCGAACATATTTCAATCCCTGATTTGTTGAAAATAGTAGTTGGGAATGAGGTTTATTTTGAGCAATATTTGTTTGATCAACAATTTAGTCATAGAGGCTGGTCTGGTATGGTGGCTACGGTGGAGCAACAATCTCATGTACTTTTAGACCAACGGCCAATCAAACTTGCAGATTTTATTTTGCTTGAGCTATTATTAGAAATTGATGCACTAGAGTCTCAATTAGGCTCAAAATGGGGACCTCTATCCGAAAAAGTACAAGAAAAACCAATACATTTATTTGCAAATATTGACAATACAGAACTCTACAGCGTTTTGGAATTATGGCAAAACGCCTTTGAGTGGAGTTATTATGACGAAGTATTGGCTGGTTTGCGTGTATCAAAATCACTAGAAGGCTCGAATGCACCTTCATCAGAAGTTAGAGTAAAATTTCAAGCTATATTCTGCATTGATGAAAGGGAATGCTCTATCAGAAGAAATATTGAATTGGTTGATAAAGCTAGTGAAACTTTTGGTGCTCCAGGTTTCTTTGGAGTTGAGTTCTATTTTCATCCTGAAAATGGAAAGTTTTATGATAAACTTTGCCCGGCGCCCGTTACGCCAAAATTTCTAATCAAGGAATCGGAGGTACATTCACATCGTGAGCACGAGTTGTTATATTCTGAAAAATCCACCCACTTCATTTTTGGATTATTTATGTCTATCATTCTTGGCTTTTGGGCTGGGGTAAAATTATGGCTTACGATTTTCAGACCAAAAATGAGCCCCGCAATTTCCAACGCTTTCAGTCATGTGGATAAAGCATCAAGCCTAAGTGTTGAAAATAAAAGTCTTGATGATACTGAAAATGGGCTTCAAATTGGCTTTACCATTGAAGAAATGACCAACCGTGTAGAAGGCCTTTTAAGAAGTATAGGGCTTATTGACCATTTTGCACCTTTGGTATACATTATTGCCCATGGCTCAAGCAGCGCTAATAACCCTCACCATGGTGCCCATGATTGTGGTGCTTGCAGTGGAAGACCGGGATCGGTCAATGCAAGAGTGGCTTCTGATATGGCTAATCACATAAAAGTGAGAGATTTACTGAAAGAAAGAGGGATTATAATACCAGCTGAAACAGAATTTATTGGAGCACTTCATGATACTGCCGCTGATGAAATCCAGTTTTTTGACAGACATATTTCCATCCCCAAAAACAAAGAAAGGCATAAAATCAATAAGATTTCTTTTGAAAAAGCACTCGATTTGAATGCAAAAGAAAGGTCAAGAAGGTTTGCTTCTATTCAAACAAAAGGCAGTTTAGAAAAAGTGCGCAAAGCGATTAAAGATAGATCCGTTTCCTTGTTTGAGCCTCGCCCTGAGTTAGGCCATGGCACCAATTCGTTATGTATTGTTGGAAGAAGAAGCCTCACTAAAAATATTTTTTTAGACCGCCGTGCCTTCCTAAATTCTTATGATTATCTAACAGACCCTGAAGGGAAGGTGCTTCAAGGTGTAATGAGGCCACTTGGGCCCGTTTGTGGGGGCATCAATTTGGAATATTATTTTTCAAGAGTCGACAATCACAAACTAGGCGCTGGTACTAAACTCCCTCATCATGTAATGGGTCTCATTGGAGTAGCCAACAGTTGTGATGGTGATTTAAGACCAGGCTTACCATTGCAAATGATCGAAGTACACGACCCTATTCGTCTTCTGATTATTGTGGAGCATTTCCCGGAAATTGTATTGAAAACCATTCAATCAGAACCAAGTATGTACGAATGGTTTATTAATGATTGGGTACATTTGGTGGCGATAAATCCCGAAAATAATCAGTTTTCAGTGTTCAAAAATGGTGTTTTTACGGAATATAACCCCATCGCAAAAGAAATTAAGCGCATTGGGGATACTAATGCATTAATTGAATCGGCCAAAGAGATGAACTCAAATTATATTGCGGATGCCACCAAAGAAAATCTTTCAGTGTATGCCTTGAATTAGTATTTAAAAATTATTTAATGTCACTATATATTCAATTATTTATTTGGTTGCCATTTCTCGGATTTTTGGTGAGCTTGGTATTACCCAAATCAAATGAAAAATTGCTCTCAAAATTTACCATAAGTAGCGTTGGTATTCACTTATTACTATTTCTAGTTTTTACGGCTTTTTGGATTAATGATGGTTTTAAACAATTAGATATCAAACATATAGTACTTTTCAATGCAGATGATATTGAGATTTTTATTGATTTTTATTTGGATAAAATCACAATTGTATTTGCTTTGGTTGGGTCGACGCTAATGCTACTGGTTGCCATTTTTAGCCGATTTTATTTGCATAGAGATGAAGGCTTTAAAAGATTTTTCAATCTCCTTTTGCTGTTTTTTTTAGGATATAATCTGATTGTATTTTCAGGAAATTTTGAAACACTATTTATTGGCTGGGAAATATTGGGAGTATGCTCGTTTTTATTAATTTCATTTTATCGTGACAGATATTTGCCAGTTAAAAATGCCCTAAAGGTAATTTCTGTTTATCGTTTGGGAGATGTTTGTCTTATCCTTGCCATGTGGATGTGCCATCATCTTTGGCATCAAAATATTACATTTGCACAGTTGAATAATCTTCAATTTGTTCAATTGCCTTTAATCGAGAATTATGGATACGCCCTCTTTATAGCCATAATGCTATTAGTATCTGCTTCCGTGAAATCAGCCATTTTTCCTTTTTCATCCTGGTTACCACGGGCTATGGAAGGACCCACTACCTCCTCTGCAATATTTTATGGATCACTTTCAGTGCATTTAGGTGCTTTTCTTTTGCTACGTACCTACCCTTTTTGGGCAAGCTTTTATTTAATAAAAATATTAATTGTCATTTTAGGGCTTATCACAGCTTTTATCGCCACCAATATTGCAAAAGTGCAGTCGTCCGTAAAAACACAAATTGCCTATTCATCAATTACTCAACTGGGGTTGATCTTCATTGAAATAGCGGTTGGATTACATAGTTTAGCCTTAATACATTTTGTTGGTAATGCTTTGCTTCGTACTTATCAACTGTTGGTTTCACCTTCTATATTAGGTTACAAAATACATAATATGTTTTACAATTTTGTGCCGAAAAGTGAATCCATAGGCAGCCCGATTCTTACAAAAATTAACCATTCGCTTTATATATTATCTGTAAAAGAATGGGGACTCGATACATTTCAGGTTCAATATTTATGGAACCCTTTCAAAAAGTTGGGGCAAAAACTTGATCAATTACCAAAGGTACTGCTAATCATTACGATTGCCTTGGTACTAATAATCGGTATTGTCTCTAAAGTAGATGATAATTTTCTGACTGAAAATATCGATAAATCTTTGCCCTATATTTATGCCTTGGTTGGACTTTTATTGGTTTTAAAAGCATTAACAGAAAGAGGTATGGCACTTTTGGCTTGGACTTACATACTTTTTGCCCAGGTGTTCATTGCTATTTCAGTAATGTTATTGGATAAAAATTTTATTATAAATTATGTGATTTGGTATTTGGGAGGTTCTCTTATAATGTGGCTGATTGGTTTTATATGTTTAAAAAAAGTAGCCGCCATTGACCATAATATAGAGTTGAGTCAATTTCATGGCTATTCATACGAAACCCCAAAGCTTGGTTTAATCTTTATTGTGGCTGGCCTGGGAGTGGCTGGATTACCCTTTACGCCAAGCTTTATTGGTATTGACGTACTCTTTTGCCATATTTATAAAACCGATTATATTTTTATTATTATTACTGCACTGAGTTTCCTTTTTATCGAATTAGCAATACTTAGAGTTTACGCCAGAATATTCATGGGTCAGCATAAAAAAGTCTCGCATGCTACGGCTTATCGTTCATCATAGAAATTTATTTAGCTGGTACGATCTTTGAACCGCTTGGATTATTCAGTACTTGGAGAAATAAAAAGACTTGCTATTGGGGCTAAAAATCTATTCATAAAACAAAATTTTCAAAAGAGCGACAATTTTATGAAAGAGAATTGATAAGTTATGAAATTAGAAACTTCTGAAATATTACAAAAATTATATGCTTCTGAAGATAAGCATTTCATAGAAACATTTCGAAAAGAGAATATCTCTGTAGAACTATACAAGCCTGTTAAAATTGACCTTCAGAGGCCACATGAGCAAGATGAAATTTATGTAATCATCTCAGGATCAGGTATGTTCCAGAATGGCGGAGAACATTATTCATTCAAAGCAACGGATCTCATTTTTGTGCCAGCCCATCTTGAGCATCGGTTTTATGATTTCACCGAAGACTTTGCTACCTGGGTGATTTTTGTATAAAATGGAATATTTCATTTCTATTTCATCCCACCAAATCGAAAGCCTGCCGATAGTTGAATCACATTATTTTTGGCATCTTCGGCGGTAAATGAGGGTAATTGAAAGCTTTGAATACTTTTGTAAATCTTGGCTAAACTCACATTGTATCTTGCACTTAATAGCAAATTCTTAATAGGATGCACCTCCACTCCTACCGCATACCCATAGTCAAAACGATTGTACAAATCGATTATTTTTTGGGCACCTCCTAAGTCAATAGGGCTAGCATCGGTATTTTCCGCCTGTGCCGAAACCAGAATAGCCGTTTGTGCTCCTATTTGTAGTTGCACAAACTTAGTCAAATTAATCCCCATCAATGGACTCAATATTACATAATCAAGGTTCACGTCTCCAGTATTGGTGCTGGTTTTAAAATTGTACCCTTGGCGGGAAAAGATCAACTCGGCACGAGAAGTAATTAATTTCTTTTTCGGTGTTGGAGCAATGAAAATACCAGCATGAAAGCCCGTTTGGGTACCGCTATTGATGTCTTTTGCATTGGAAACATTGGCAAAATTAAGCCCTGCTTTTATCCCAATTTGAGAGTTTACAATAAAGGGGCAAAAGAACAGGATCAATATTATTTGCTTTTTCATCATAATAATGGGTTGAGTAATTTATTGGTAATGAGGTAAATATAAGGAGAATCTCTATTAAAGATTTTATTTATTGATTAAACGGTAATCAAGAGTATGGAAACCTAGATTTGCTAACTTTAGAAAAGTTGACATATCTGAAATCTATTATATAGAAATAAATAGTACGATAGTACTATCAGAAATTATTTGTTTCGATAAAATTTAGAAAAAAAAGGAACAAATCTTTCGACTCATTCCTTTCACAAAAAAAACCTAATTAACAATAAATTAAACTATCGCCTCTGCCAATACTAAAACTTTGTTTTTTAATACTTCCACCACGCCTCCATCAATCATGAAAGTATTTTTATCTGCCACTAATTCACCTTTTGCAAGAGTGCTTACTAGAGGAGCGTGGTCTTTCAATACTTGAAAAGATCCACTTACACCTGGCAATGTAACTACATCCACTTCGCCATCAAATACTTTTTTATCGGGTGTTATTATTTCTAATTTCATAATTTTCTAAATATTCTCGTTACTAATTACCAATTTCCTAATAACAAATAACTATCTACCAGCCGCCTCAGCAATCAATCTCTCTCCTTTTTCAGTTGCATTTTCGATAGTACCTACCAAGTTGAATGCTGCTTCTGGAAGGTGATCATGCTTTCCGTCAATGATTTCATTGAAACCTTTGATGGTATCATTGATATCAACCAATGCGCCTTTCAAACCTGTAAATTGCTCCGCCACAAAGAAAGGTTGTGACAAGAAACGCTGCACTCGACGAGCACGAGATACCACTAATTTATCTTCTTCTGAAAGCTCATCCAAACCAAGGATGGCAATAATATCCTGAAGCTCTTTGTAACGTTGTAAAATTTCTTTCACACGCTGAGCAGTATTGTAATGATTATCACCCAAAACTTCCGCTGAAAGTATCCTTGAAGTGGAATCCAATGGATCCACAGCAGGATAAATTCCTAATTCGGCGATTTTACGTGAAAGTACAGTAGTGGCATCTAAGTGAGTAAAGGTTGTGGCCGGAGCAGGGTCAGTTAAGTCATCGGCAGGTACATAAACCGCTTGTACTGAGGTAATTGAACCTCGCTTTGTAGACGTGATACGCTCTTGCATGGCACCCATTTCTGTGGCCAAAGTTGGTTGGTAACCCACCGCTGAAGGCATACGACCCAAAAGTGCTGATACCTCAGAACCCGCTTGAGTGAAACGGAAAATATTATCAATAAAGAAAAGGATATCACGACCTTGCTCCTCACCTTCTGCATCACGGAAATGTTCTGCAACTGTCAAACCTGACAATGCCACACGTGCACGTGCACCTGGCGGCTCATTCATTTGACCAAACACCAAAGTAGCTTGCGAGCTTAAAAGTGCTTTTTCATCCACTTTGCTCAAATCCCATTGACCAGCTTCCATGGCATGCTTGAAATCGTCACCGTAACGAATTACGTTCGATTCAATCATCTCACGCAATAAGTCATTCCCCTCACGAGTACGCTCACCCACACCCGCAAATACCGAAAGACCTTCATAAGCTTTCGCAATGTTATTAATCAATTCCATGATGAGTACGGTTTTACCCACACCCGCACCTCCGAACAATCCAATTTTACCCCCTTTTACATAAGGAGCCAAAAGATCAATCACTTTAATACCTGTAAAAAGCACCTCCGTTGAGGTAGCTAACTCGTCAAATTTAGGTGCCTCACGGTGAATCGGAAGTCCTTTAGCAGATTTTGGTTGAGGAATACCGTCAATCGCCTCTCCAACTACGTTGAACAAACGACCTTTGATGGCTTCGCCTGATGGCATTGTCATCGGAGTTCCCAAGTCAGTAACTTCTTGGCCACGGCTCAAGCCTTCGGTTCCGTCCATTGCAATGGTACGTACACGGTCTTCGCCAAGATGTTGTTGAACTTCTAAAACCACCACTGCTCCGCTCGATTTTGTAGCGGTCAATGCGTTGAGGATTGCCGGTAAATGTGCTCCGTCGCCATCAAATGCAACGTCCACTACTGGCCCGATTACTTGGGTAATTCTACCTTTATTGACTGTTTCTGCCATTGTTTTGTTATATATGGTATTATATTCTTAAATTTCAGACCGCAAAATTAGCAAATTATGCTCAAAATCACAATCATATTATTGAATATTTTTAATAAAATTGGCAATAAATCACTTGATTTATAGGATTGTGGGAGGATACTCCAGATGTGTTAATTAACAGGTATGGAAGAGGTTACTAAAGCAGAGACTTTAACCTTCACATTCGAAAATGAAATCTTTAATAAAAAAGCATAGATTACATTTCAATTTTTTGAAATATCTGAACATAAATCATTAACTGCTCTTTTTAAAAATCTTCTTGGTAAGCTTCAATAAAGTATAATTAATCTAAGTTGAAAAGCCTTTAATTACGGCTTAAACTCAATTTAAATTCCACAATCCAGATTACTTTTTTAAAAATCTGATGCTCAATCAATTGGCTATTAAAAGCACTTTATTTACCACTCAATAAAAATGATATAGTTTATTATAATTCTTATATAAATTGGGTTATTTTTGGATGAAATATAATTTTCGCTATTTTAAACTCAATTTTTTTACCATTAAACTTTATAAAATATGAAAAAGTCTTTGTCTCTTTTGATGGGCATTATCCTGCTCAATCTACAATTTTGTTTTGCACAAGCCGATTACAAACCCGTTATTGTACATATGGCAAAAGCTCATTTGAAAATGGATTCTGGATTAAATTTTGATGACCTAATGGCTTTAGAAAAAGAGTATCATGCCAAAGTAGTGATGAAAAATAAATACATTATTGGCGCAAATGCTTTGAGTCATCTTTATACTCCAGATGTTTCAGAAATAATATTTGTACAAGTTTATGAGAGTTTAGCAAATATGGAAAAAGCCGATGAAGAAAGCTTTGTGCTCGAAAAAGCAGCTTGGCCTGACTCTGTAAAAAGGACTGAATTTTTTATGAAAAGACGTAAATTCTATACCAATGTACATTCAGATGAAATGTATTCCAGTGTAAGATTTACAAAACAACTAGCCAACCCTGCAGATTCAAATTTAATTGTATTGTTTATGAAAAAACATTTAGCTTTTCCTGAGGGGGGTACTAATAAAGAATTTAGGGCACTATCTCAAGAATATTTTGACCATGTGATTCAGAAAAACAATAGCTTATTGGGCTATTTTCCAATGCGCCATTATATGGGTACAGATGGAAGAGACTTTTTAGAAGTTTTGGTATTTAAGAATATGACGGACATGGATAATGTGCGGCCTAGCAATGGTAAATTGGTCAGGGAACATTGGCCGGATCAAGCCAAGCGCCGTGAATTCTTCCAAAAATATAATAGCTATTTTGAGGCATGGCATGGCGACTATATCTACACCAATATTCATGAATTGCACAAATAGATTCAAAAATATTTCATCAAAAGGCCTCTATATTTGCTTATGGGGGCTTTTTTGTGTAAATAGGTGTAGATAAATGGCTTTGCTCCGATTACTAAAGTCAAAAAAATCTGACTTTCATTCCCTTTTTGTAACTTAGTGTAAACATCCCTTTCATTCAATAAAATGTGTCATTTATGAGTCAGAATTCACCTTTCTTTTCAAAGCAGAATCTAAACTTTCTATTATACGAAGTCTTAGAAATTGAAAAATTGGGCCAATATCCCTACTTTCAGGAACATAACACCGAAACTTTTGGAATGGTGTTGGACTCAGCTGAGATGATTGCTACTAAAATGCTCCGACCACTTTTGACAGAAATGGATAGAAATGAGCCGCAGTTGGTGGGGGGTACTATCAGAATTCATCCAGGGATGAGAGATATTATCAAAAAATTTGGAAACGATGGCTGGATTAATGCGGGCTTTAGTTTTGACGAGGGTGGCCAACAACTTCCGGTAACCCTCCTAAATACTGCTGCCTTTATATTTCAAGCAGCCAACTATTCTGCCTCAGTATTCCCCTTTTTAACCACTGGAGCCGCCAACTTAATACGTAGCTTCGGCAATGAAAATTTGAAAGAGACTTTTTTACCCAATATGTATGCAGGTCTTTGGCAGGGTACAATGGCTTTAACTGAGCCCGATGCGGGTAGTTCACTTTCCGATATAAGCACTTCGGCCGAAATCACTGAAAAAGAGGGGACTTATCAAATTTCTGGTCAAAAAATATTTATTTCGGCTGGTGATCATGATCAATGCGAAAACATAGTTCATTTGATGCTTGCCAAAATAAAAGGAAGTCCAGCCGGAGCTAAAGGAATCTCTTTATTTGTGGTACCTAAAAACAGATTATCTTCTAATAATCAACTAGTTAGCAATGATGTGGTCACGGCTGGAATTTACCATAAAATGGGTTATAAGGGAGCTCCCATTGCTCATCTGATGATGGGTGCCTCTCATAATTGTGAGGGATATTTAGTGGGCGAAGCCAACCAAGGGCTCAAATATATGTTTCAGA
Source organism: Bacteroidota bacterium (assembly GCA_040385875.1). Taxonomy (GTDB): domain Bacteria; phylum Bacteroidota; class Bacteroidia; order Cytophagales; family Spirosomataceae; genus JANMZR01. Next base: position 16,318 of record JAZKGO010000146.1, on the reverse strand, counting down.
TGATGAACGAGGCTCGTTTGGGTGTAGGCATGAATGCCGTGGCCATCGCTACGGCGGCATTCTATACCTCGCTTGAATATGCTAAACAGCGATTACAAGGCAGAAAAATATCAGATAAAGACGTATCCAAACCGCAAGTGCCAATTATTGCTCATGCCGATGTAAAACGAATGTTGCTATTTCAAAAAGCCGTAGTAGAAGGCTCCTTATCTCTAATCTTACAGTGCAGCAAGTATGCTGACTTGGCTCATGTGACAGAGGGAGAGGAAAAAGAAAAATATGAATTATTGTTAGATTTACTCACCCCAATTGCCAAATCATATCCTTCAGAAATGGGTTGCCTAAGTACCTCTGCAGCCGTTCAAATATTGGGCGGAGCAGGCTATACGACGGATTTTCCAGTTGAGCAATATTATCGAGAAGCGAGAATTCACCCCATCCACGAGGGTACAACTGGTATCCATGGATTGGATTTATTGGGAAGAAAAACGCTGATGAAAAATAGCCAAGCATTATTGTTTTTCATGGCTGAACTATCTGAAACCATCGCCCAATCCACCCATTCAGAAGAGCTAAACCCTTTTGGTAAAAAGCTACAAAAGTATCAGCTAAAAGTAAGTGAAGTTACTCAGCGCCTCTTCCTAATTGCTCAAAAAGATACGGAGGTATTTCTATCAGATGCCACCATCTATTTGGAAATGACAGGGATTTTGACAATTGCTTGGCAATGGCTTTTACAGGGCATTGCTGCTCATAAAACATTGAAAATCAATTCCGTTGAGGCTGACTTTTATCATGGAAAATTGCAAACAATGGCCTATTTTTATGAATATGAGTTGATTAAGATTGACTATTTGGCCGAAAGATTAATGAGTAAAAATCAAGTAACAATTGATATGCAACCCAATTGGTTTTAGTGATTGCCTATTACAAATCCTTTCGATAAGTTCTTCTTCGTTGATGGGTCACGGGTTTAAAATCCTTCCAAATACTTGCAATGGCGGTATTTTCCTCTAATTCTGGGGTACGAATGAGTGTTATCACGCCTTTGGCTTTTACGGTATTATAATATTCGTTGAAAATAATAGCGTGAACCCCCTTCCCTTGGTAGCTTGGGTGCACTCCGATCAGATAAAAACAAACCTCATCATTGAAATATTTTGCTTTTAATAAATGCAGAAAACCAATAGGGAAAAGTTTGCCATTGGCCTTTTGCAAAGCCTTTGAAAATGAAGGCATTACAATTGCAAAAGCTACTAAATTATGATTTTCATCCTCTACAAACTTGATGTATTCGGGGTTGATAAAACTGATGTATTTCTTCTTAAAATATTCCTTTTGAACATCTGTAATCGCCACGAAACTGGATAATTTGGAATACGATTCATTGAAGAGATCAAACATCTTATCAACATAAGGGAAAATATCTTTCGTTTTCGTGAAATTCAATTCCTTTAATTTATAACGCTTCTTTATCAATTCCTGTGGCCTTCTGAAAGTTTCTGGATCGATGTTTTCAAGTAACATTTTATTTTCCAAATATTCTTTCTCTTTCACAAAACCCAGACTTTCAAGATGTTGTGAATAATAGGGGTGATTGTACCAGGTAATCATGGTGCCAATATGATCGAAGCCATAAGTAAGCACTCCTACTTTGTCTAAGTTGGAAAAGCCCATAGGCCCTTCCATATATTCCAAGTTATTTTCACGACCAATTTCGGCCACTTTTTCTAATAAAAGGCGGGTAACATTTACATCATCCACCACATCCCACCAGCCAAAGCGAATTTTTTTAACTCCCTGATCTTTAATCTCTTGCCAATTCAAAAGAGCGGCGACTCTACCCACAATTTTACCATTTTGGTAAGCTAAAAAGTAACGCCCATCTGCATGCTCAAACACAGGGTTTTTTGTTTTATCGAAACTCGCCACTTCATCGTCAATAATTGGTGGTACCCAATAGGGCGAACCCTTGTAAATTTCGAAAGGAAATTTCACAAAATCTCTCATGCAATTTTCATCTGTAACTTCCTTTATTTCAATCATTTATATAATACTTAGTTTAATAAAAATCTCAATTATAGTTAGGGGAAAGTAATTTTTTATAATATCAACCATCCCATTTCCAATAGTTTATTGGCTGGTTTGTTGTACAAAAATAATTCAAAATCTTCTAATCCAATCGCTTCATAGCTCTCTCTGATTTCTTTTATGGTCAGATTCTTCTCATTTTTAACTGAGGTCCGTTTCAAAATTTTGGCAAGCCATTCACTTGAAATTGAATCAATTGTAATTTCAAACGATTCTTTTTTTCCATAAAACTTCAACGTTGCCAAATTAAATGATTGGCCTTTTTTGTTTTTGGTAAAATATTCAATAGAGGGTTGATTGCCCAACCAAACCATTTTATGGCTTGGCTTCAATTGCTCAAAATAATAAGAATTTTCTAGGGATTTCTCAATAAAATCTGGCGCAATTTTCGTCTTGGGCACTTTAAATTCAAACCAATTATTCAATGGAAATTCAAATCCAATACCATGCATAAAATTATAGAGTGATTTTTTCAACCCAAAGCTAAATGCCTCATGGTCAGCACCTTTTGGATCAATATGCACTAAATCATTATTGGCAAAACTCCCTAATTGAGCCGATACTTTTTGGACTCCAAATTGCTCAGGGTACATGCCAACCGGTGCATGGGCTGTCATTGCAAATTGATGCCAATACGCCGACTGCAAAATCCCTTGCTCAAACATTTGTCGCACCATTTCTAACGAGTCGATTGTCTCCTGAGCCGTTTGAGTGGGGAAACCATACATCAGATAAGCGTGCACCATGATGCCCGCCTCAGTAAAATGATGAGCCACTTGGGCTACTTGTGCCACAGTCACCCCTTTTTGAATCAATTCCAATAATCTGTCAGAAGCTACCTCAAGGCCACCCGAAATGGCAATGCAGCCCGAAGCTTTTAACAATTGGCATAGGTCATGGGTAAAGTTTTTTTCAAACCGAATATTAGTCCACCAAGTAAGGGTGAGGTTTCTACGAATAATCTCAAGAGCCAGCTCCCGCATGAGTGCGGGCGGGGCAGCTTCGTCTACAAAATGAAAGCCTGATTGACCTGTTTGGCCCATCATTTCTTCCATTCGATCTACCAAAATTTTGGCTGAAATGGGTTCGTAATTTTTGATATAGTCAAGTGAAATATCGCAAAATGTGCATTTGCCCCAATAGCAGCCGTGCGCCATGGTGAGCTTATTCCACCGGCCATCACTCCACATTCGATGCATAGGATTTGCAATTTCGATCACAGAAATGTATTGATCAAGTAGCAAATCCGAATAATCAGGTGTACCCACTTTACTTTGTGGATAATCATTTGTTTTACTATTATTTATATAGACTACTTTGCCATTAATCAAGGCAAAAGTGCGTTTCAAATCAGTTATATCTCGCTTATTTTCAAGATGTTGCAGCAAGTTTTCAAAAGGGGCTTCTCCATCATCCAAAGTAATAAAATCAAAAAACTCAAAAACTCTTGGATCTGAAACGGAACGTAATTCAGTATTGGGAAATCCTCCACCCATTACAATTTTAATGCTTGGTAATGCCTTTTTTAGCCATTGGGCCGATCGGAAAGCCGCATATAAATTGCCAGGAAAGGGAACCGAAAAACCCACTAAATCGGGTTTATATTCGTTTAATTTTTTGCTTAAAAGTTGAATCGATAATTCATCAATATAGGTAGGTGTTTGATTGAGAGCCGAATACAATTCATCAAAACTATTAGCCGATCGCCCCAACCGCTCAGCATATCTACTAAAACCAAAATGGGAGTCAATACATTCGATAATCAAATCAGAAAGGTCTTCCAAATACAATGTAGCCAAATGTTTGGCTTTATCTTGATTGCCCATTGAACCAAAAGCCCAATCAAGCTCTTCTAATTGGGCAAATCGGCTGGCCTCTGGCAGAAAATCTTCCTGACAAATCAGATAGGAAAGGGTGGGATTCTTACCTTGTAAAAAGAGAATGACAGCATCAATGGTATTGATATAATCATTCTTTAAGGCAATGATTCTGAGCGAATTATCGGAAAGATCTGTTGAATTATTCTCCCTAATTTTTCCAAATAAATCAATGAGGCCTTTGTTAGAAAATAATTGAAGAATTACCTCTAAGCCCAAATCCATTTGATAGGATTCATACCCTTTGATATTCAAAAAACCCTTAATATAAGCTGTAGCTGGATAGGGAGTATTCAGTTGGGTAAACGGCGGTGTGATTAAGAGGGTTTTGATAAAGTATTTTTTATGCTAATTTACGAAATTAGATTTTTTAACTTATCAAAATTCTAAAAAGTGTTCTGAGCGAAAGTAAGAATATAGCTGAAATCAGTAGTTTCTTGTTTTAATATTAGATACTACTTCCTATGAAATGTTAACTAAGTCAAAAATCTCGCACCTAAAACAACAAGCCAGCCAAGGTAGCGCTCATATAGCTGGCCAATGTTCCACAGATTAGGGCACGGAATGCCAGTTTCGTAAGATCAGCCCGACGGCTTGGTTCTAAAGCGGAAATACCTCCAACTTGAATACCTAATGAGCCAAAATTAGCAAAGCCGCAGAGTGCAAAACTTACAATAGCAATCGTTTTTGGGCTGAGTGTACCCGCTTTTATCATCGGCGAAAGGTTTAGATAAGCCACAAATTCATTGGCGGCTAATTTGGTCCCCATCAATGAGCCCGCTTGTACTATTTCACTGGCAGGCACTCCCATGCACCAAGCGAAGCCTGCAAATAAATAGCCTAAAATCGAGTCAAAACTTAGACTTGGAAAGCCCACCGAACCCCCAATTTTACCCAATCCAAAATTCAAAAAAGCAATTAAGGCCAAAAAACCCACCAGCATTGCCAACACATTGAGCCCAACCTTGAGGCCATCACTACAACCTGCAGAAATTGCATCAATCAGGTTGGTATGTTCCTTAGCTACTTTGAGGGTTACCGTTCCCTTAGTTTCGGATTCTTCGGTTTCTGGATAGACAATTTTAGCAATAGCCATAGCACCCGGTGCGGCCATAATACTGGCAGCAATTAAATATTCAGCAGAAACTCCAAATTGAATATAGGTAGCCATTACTCCACCTGCAATACAGGCAAAACTACCTGACATTGAAGCGATTAGCTCAGAATTTGTCATCCCTTTTAGATAAGGCTTTATCATAATTTGGGCTTCCACCTGACCCACAAAGGCTGAAGAAATATTAGAAAGGGCCTCTGAACCAGAAATACCCATCAAAGCTTTCATGCCTCGAGCCAATATTTTTACCACAAATTGCATTAACCCTATATAGTAACAGATATTAACTAAAACTGCCACAAAAATGATGGTAGGGATAATATTAAAAAAGAAAATAAACCCTCCTCCCCCAAAAGCTTTGGACACAATTTCGCTCTCTGCCAAGGGCCCAAAAACAAACTTTGCTCCCTCATTACTGAAATTAATTATTCTAGTAACCCATTGCCCCAATTTTGAAAAGATTAATTGACCGACTGGCGTCTTCAAAATAAAAATGGCTAAAACTGCTTGCATCGCCAAACCCACTCCTACGGTACGAAAATTAATTGCTTTACGATTATTTGAGAGGGCATAGGCAATTGCCAATATCAAAATAATGCCTATCAGGCCTGTGAACCGATCCATAGAATTATAGTATAGTTTGGGGAATGAAATTTATTAAAATTTTTCTGCTTATAGATTAATAATTGCAAAACCAAAGATAACAAATTTGGAGAAAATCCTCGATAATTTGCCAACTTTCACGCAAATCTTAGGCCTTTTTCAGAATAATTTGGGTAATATAAACTTCACAACTAATAATAAAACAGCGAAGCCAATGAGAATAAAGCTAAAAGGTATCATTGAGAAGGCGAAAATATGTGTGCGATCCAAAATCCAAAATAGGCCCATCATGCCAAAAATAATGGTAGAAATGGTACTCAATTTCTCAAAGCCTGGTATATAATCAAAGGCGATGATTTTTCTAATTAGGTACAAGCTTAGCAACATGGAAGCTATTGGCAATACTTGCGAAATAAGGTTAAAATCCCAAATAGATTGGCGTTCAAACAAAAATAAATAGAGATTTAAGGTCAATGAGAATATTCCTGGCAGCACTACAGAAAAACACAATACTGAAAAAATCCATTTGATTCGGTAGGCTTTATTGGAATCTTTCACCAAAATGAATAGCAAAAAACAGACAATTGGAATGGCACAAAAATAATAAATCAGCCAGATGGGATGGTTGTCGGCCTGGTGGAAAAGGTCTCTGAGGGTCATTGGGCAATTGATTAAAAAAAAATGAGGGAGACCCGCTCCCTCAAATTGATTAGATTTCTAAAAAATTAGGGCAACTCTAACAAAAAGCCAATGGTAAAATTAGCGTCCCAATCAAATACAAACTGTTGAGTACCAGTTGATTGTGCAATTGCTTTATAGATATTTACTCCTGCTTTTGATTTTGCCTCTTCCATTTTATAAGCATCAGGTGCATCCAAAACAGTGTATCTTTCTTTGCCATTTCTTACCTTCTTTGCCATTTCAAATGGCACCCCCCCAATTATAAAGCAGGTTTTACGATTGCTTGATGGTATTTGTTTGGCTTTAGCCATTACCTCAGAACTTACTTTCTCGTCGGAAACATTATTTTGAAAATATTTCGCTCCATAGGTTTCCAAAGCAGTGGTACTTGAGCCTTCCTTCCATGATATTTTTGTGTTACCTGAGCCAATATCTACCACAAATGAGTTGCTTTCAAAATCTGCAGGAAGTACTGATTTTAGCGCCAATTTTCCTTCTTTTTCAGGTGTTACTTCATTTACTTGGTAGTTGAGCGACTTCAATGCTTTGACAATTTTTTGAGTGCCTTCAGCTTTTTGAGCACCCGAGCTTACTACAAAATGGATATTTTTGCCACCTACTCCAAAATCAAGCATTCCGCCAATATACTTTTTTAAGCCTATTCTTACGTCATCATCAGTAGCCATATTTTCCAAAACCAAACTATTCCCAAATTCAGCTTTTTGCAAGGCCCAATTTTTATCCTCATCTATTCTGATAATGAAGGAGTTAAAACCCGAAGCCCCTAATTCAACCACTCCTTTTAGCCGTCCATTTACTGGTGGCAATGGTTTATAAGTGAATGGAATTTTTGTTGCTACTGCTGTTGCTTCAGAATCCCCACCCGAAGTAGCAGAACTGGCTTCAGTTGTAGCCATATCTGTTGCATTTTCTGACTCAGAAGAAGCCTCAATATTCTCTTTTTTGAAGTTTTCGATCAAATCGGCACCACCCAGCCATTTGAAACCGAAATAAGAAATAGCCACTACGGCTAATGCAATCAATACTCGACCTAATAGTGTGAATTTCATGTGTTTACAGTTGTTTATAAATTAATAATTGAGAATTTGAAAGTTAAAATATTTGCTTTTATTGAAACATTTTTATTAGAATTCTTTTGCAAATATCAATAAATCTTTGAAATAATTGATTTTTTGAAATGGAAATTAGATGGTTGGTTGAATTAATAATTTAATTGGCAAAATTGAGGGTAAATCTTATTTTTTTAAAACAAACGTACTCCTTTCATCTCCTCCTCATTATTTTCATAAAACAGTTCGTGCACATTTACAGGATTTTGCGCCCCTTCTATTTTCTCATATTCTCCATTTTCTTGCATAATGTAAGAATTTACATTATCCAAAAGATTCATCTTTAATATATAAATCACCTGTTGGCACACATTTTCATCAGTAAAAAGAAACAATGATTCTATTCTTCGATCAAAGCTTCTCACCATGATATCGGCCGACCCGCCATATATTTTAGGTTTCCCTTCGTTATGAAAATAATAAATACGGGTATGCTCCAAAAAATCCCCCACTATTGATCGAACCGTTATATTTTCTGATAAATTAAGCCTTCCTGGACGCAGGCAACAAATACCTCTTACAATTAATCGGATAGGCACACCGGCCATAGAGGCCGCATACAATGCGTCAATGACTGCCTTATCTTGCAAGGAATTTAATTTAAAACAAATCCCTGAAGGCTTATCGTCTTTGGCATTTTGAGCCTCTTTTTGTATTAATTCGATTAATTTATTGCGCATATCACGTGGCGCTGTAATCAGGTTTTGATATTCGAAGGGTTGTGAATGACCAGTAATTACATTGAAAAATTCTGAAATATCTCGGGTATAGACCTCGTTGGTGGTGAGCAAACTTATATCCGTATACAATTTGGCGGTATCTTCGTTATAGTTACCAGAAGATAAATGAGCATAACCCACCACACCGTTCCCCTCATTACGAATTACTTGCAATAGCTTGGTATGTGTTTTCAGATTCTGGATTCCAAATATCACAAAACAGCCTGCTTTCTGTAGCTTTTGAGCCTCCCGAATATTTCGCTCCTCATCAAATCTGGCTTTCACTTCAAACAATACGGAAACGTGCTTCCCATTTTCAGCCGCCCTCAGCAATGCATTCGCAATTCTAGAGTTTTTAGAAATACGATATAAAGTGATTTTAATGGCCAATACTTGCTGATCATCGGCAGCCTGCTCTAATAATTGAATTACGGGCTCAAAACTATTATAAGGATGATGCAAAAAGATATCCGATTCTTTCATGGCATCAAAAATATTTTCAATCCGAGCCGTTTTCAATCCAATAGGAGCGATTGGCGGCCTTGGGACTGGTAATTTTGCCTTGATTTCGGGATGCCCCAATATTTGCCAAAAACCTGAAAAATCGATTATAGTATCAATTTCAAAAACACCAATTTTTTCAATATTCCATCGGCTTATCATCATTTCCAAAAACCATGGATCGTAATTGGGCTCAATTTCAATACGAGTTACCCTACCGAGCCTCCGGTCTTTTATCTTTTGTTTCACCTCATCAATAAAATCAGTTTCAGCATCCTCATGCTCAACCAAATCAAAATCCCCATTTCGGGTAATTCTGAATAAGCATACCGATTGGATTTCAACATTACGATACAATTTTTGAATTTCATGTCGAATGATTTCCTCAATGGGTAAAAACAAGATTTTATCCTCCCGATCAATGGCGAAAAAACGAGGTAAGTTTTGAGGAATTTGTAC
>JAZKGO010000146.1:0-7043 GCA_040385875.1 Bacteroidota bacterium | reverse complement strand
TTAAACAGCTCGTCGATTTCGTCCATGAATTGTGCCACTTCGGTCATCAATGTCTTAAAAAAGGGACCCTCCCGAAGCCCTGAATAGTCGGTTCGCTCACGACCAATATCCAGATAATTATAAAGCGAGCCCACTCTAATCGAAAAGAATTCATCCAAATTCGAAGAGGTGATGGCCAGAAATTTTAGTCTTTCAAATACTGATCTTTTGGGATTTCTTGCTTGGTCCAATACCCTTTCGTCAAATCTGATCCAAGATAAATCACGGCTGATATAATTAGATTTGGATACTATATCGAAGGTTTTACTATGCTTTTTCACAAATTCCCGCTTTTCTTTTAGGCTTGGTTCATAGCCCAGTATTTTTTTGAAATAAGAAAAAAAGCTCCTTAATGAAGAGCTTTTTTTCTTAAATTTTCGAGACCTTATATTTGTTGTTAACTCTGCCACTTTATTTTGATGTGAAAAAATGCACTGGTTAGTTTAAATTTTGATTCATAATAGCCTGATAATGAGACTCTAAATTGTTTTTTTCTTTTCTAAGAAAATCCTCAAGGCCTCTATCAAAAGCTTTCTTTTCTTCTTCAGAAAAAGTATTATATAAATCTTTTAATTCCTTATTGATGGCCATTTTCTCCTCTGAAGTTGCGGCGTTGGCATGCCTCATTTGATAGGATTTATAGTCAAACATTTCCAATAATTTTTTTATAATTGTAAGGGTTGAAAATATTCAACCCCTAAACATCTACTCTCGCATATTTTGCATTTTTTTCAATGAACTCACGTCGAGGTGGAACTTCATCACCCATTAACATCGAAAACAAATGGTCAGCCTCTACGGTCGATTCCACATTTACTTGTTTTAATGTTCTGGTTTCAGGATTCATGGTTGTTTCCCAAAGTTGTTCAGCATTCATTTCTCCCAAACCCTTATAACGCTGAACACCCACCGAATCGTCTTTTCCTCCACCGATTTCACGGATGGCTATTTCACGCTGGTTTTCTGTCCAACAATAACGCATATTTTGACCTTTTTTCACTTGGTAAAGAGGTGGTTGTGCAATATAAATACAGCCTCGCTCCACCAAGTCTTTCATATATCTGAAAAAGAATGTCAAAATCAAAGTACGGATATGGCTACCATCAATATCAGCATCCGTCATGATAATCACTTTATGGTAGCGAAGTTTGTCCATATTGAGAGCTCTTTCGTCACCATCTTTCCCAAAACTCACACCCAATGCGGTAATCATATTTTTGATCTCCTCATTCTCGTAAATTTTATATTCTTGTGCCTTCTCCACATTCAGAATCTTACCACGAAGTGGCAAAATAGCTTGAGTGGCACGGCTTCTGCCCTGCTTAGCAGTACCGCCAGCAGAATCTCCCTCTACCAAATAGATTTCACAAATTTCTGGATCTGATTCAGAGCAATCGGCTAGTTTTCCAGGAAGAGAATTACCCCCCAAAACTGTTTTACGTTGCACCATTTCACGAGCTTTACGTGCCGCATGACGTGCCTGAGCTGCTAATATTACTTTAGCAACTATTTGGCGAGCCTCTTTCGGGTGCTCCTCCAACCAGCTTTCCAACATCTCACTCATACAACCCGACACCGCACCTGCTACATCACTATTGCCAAGCTTGGTTTTGGTTTGCCCTTCAAACTGTGGCTCTTGTACTTTTACTGAAATTACGGCTGTAAGACCTTCACGAAAGTCATCTCCAGCAATGTCAATTTTTAGTTTTTCTAATGCCCCTGATTTATCCGCATAATTTTTCAAAGTACGGGTTAGTGCCCCACGAAAACCCGCCACATGGGTACCACCTTCAATGGTATTGATATTATTCACATAAGAGTGCACATTTTCAGTATAGGAAGTATTGTAAGTAATGGCTACTTGAACAGGTACACCATTTTTATCGCCTTCCATATAGATTGGCTCTTCAATTAAGGCATCACGGGTTTCGTCTAAATATTTTACAAACTCAGTAAGTCCTCCCTCCGAATAAAATTCAGATGAAATTGCGTTACCCTCCTCATCTAATTCACGCAAATCTTTTAATATAATTCTGATACCTCTGTTTAGGAACGAAAGCTCACGCAAACGACCCGCCACCGTTTCATATTTGTATTCATTTACCGTGAAAATAGTTTCGTCGGCCTTGAAGGTAATGGTAGTACCTGTGCGGTCAGTTTCACCAACTTCTCTTACAGGATATTGCGGAATACCAATTTTATATTCCTGCTCAAATATTTTGCCTTCACGATAAACGTTTACCTTAAGGTCTGTAGATAGGGCATTTACGCAAGAAACCCCGACACCATGCAAACCGCCAGAAACTTTGTAAGTGTCTTTATCAAATTTCCCCCCCGCATGAAGCACAGTTAAAACCACCTCTAAAGCGGAACGCTTTTCCTTGGTGTGCATTCCCGTAGGAATACCACGGCCGTTGTCTTCAACAGTAATGGAATTGTTTTCGTTAATGGTCACTTTTATCAAATCGCAATGACCTGCCAATGCTTCATCGATTGAGTTGTCAACAACTTCCCAAATCAAATGGTGAAGGCCTCGTGCACCTGTATCGCCAATGTACATGGAGGGGCGCTTACGCACTGCCTCTAAACCTTCTAAAACTTGTATATTATCTGCGTCGTAATTACTTCTGTCTAATGCTGGATCTTCTGCTTCTGTGGACATATTGGATTTTAAATGTGGGGTCTTTTGGATTTATAAACTTAAAATTTTTTAATTTAAAAAAATAGCAAATCAATTCTATCGATAGATTGATAATTTGGTTAAAAACTAATGATTTTTATCGAGTAAAGTTAACTAAAATAGTTGATTTTTCCGAAAAAACCAGCAACAAAATCGATAATATTTCGCTATAAATCAACAAATAACTAAATTGCCAAAAAATCAACAAACAAGATGAAATTAATTTGCCAGAAAGATAAATTTTCGTTGCCCTCCACAGATATTTATTTGAATTGTGCCACAATGGCTCCCTTAATGAAGAGTACAGAAATAGTTGGTATTCAAGCAATTAAGAATAAATCAAACCCCAAATTAATTACTCAGGAGACTTATTTCGAATCGAGTGAACTTCTTAAAAACACTTGTGCCCAATTGATAAACGCTTCAGCGGATAGAATTGCTTTGATGCCATCAGCCTCTTATGGGATGGCAATTGTTGCCAAAAATTTAGCCACAAAACCCAACTTAAAGCGAGGACAGCACATCGTTTTAGTGAAAGATGAATTTCCTTCTGATGTATATGCTTGGGATGAGGTGTGTGCGCAAAAAGGATTAAGCATTAGCACCATCGCTCCACCTGACAATATGGATGAGCGAGGTAAGGTTTGGAACCAACGATTGATTAATGCCATCAATTCGGAAACTTGCTTAGTGGTACTTTCGCCAGTTCATTGGGCTGATGGAACACTTTTCGATTTGAAATCGATAGCCAAGGCTTGCAAAGCTAATGATGCCCTTTTTGTAATTGATGGCACCCAATCAGTTGGTGCATTGCCGTTTGATATTCAGGAAATAAAACCTGATGCCTTTGTATGTGCGGGTTATAAATGGCTACTTGGGCCCTATTCCTGTGGTTTTGCCTATTTTGGGTCTTACTTTGACAACGGAAGCCCCTTAGAACAAAGCTGGCTCAACCGAGTGGGAAGTGAAGAATTCAAAAATTTAGTGGATTATCAGTCCAATTATCGGTCTGGTGCTTGGCGCTATAACATGGGTGAGCAAAGCAATTTTATCCTGAACCCGATGTTGGCCGATTCTATCGAAAATCTATTGAATTGGGGAATCGAAAATATTCAGGAATATTGCAAAAATTTGGTACAAGAGCCCCTCAATCAATTAAGAGAAAAGGGCTACTGGGTTGAAAATGATGCCCACAGAGCCAATCATTTGTTTGGAATTAGATTGCCAGAAAATGGCGATATTAATCTGATTCAGAACCGATTAGCGGAACTAAATATCCATGTCTCCTACCGTGGATCCGCCATTAGAATAAGCCCACATGTGTACAATGATGCCGCTGATTTGGAGGCGTTGGTGGAGGCGCTGGCGTAATTTTAACACGATTTAAAAAAGATTTTCAGGAAAACAGGATTTTATTTAAGTAGATTTTAATCTATTTATCGCCAGAACTCTTAAAATCTATTTGTAAGCCACAGAAAATCAATATAGTGGAATCTCATTTCTCAACGACTAATCACTCGATCCAACTGCTTTTTCTTGTTCCACGGGGCAGTGGTTTGATTGGCCATGTTAATCACCAATGCGATTACAATCGCCAAAAAAAGGAAAAAACAAATGATAAATATTTTACGATTTTTGTTCATACTAAGTTTTGATGGTCGCATCGTGGCGCAGATATAAGTAAAGAGAAAATACATGCCTAATAAAAATACCCACTTCTGTGCAAAATCTTATTTCAAATTTACCTCAAATTTATCGAAATCCCACCACTGAGCCACCTTTTGGGCTGCTCCACAAAACCAAATTCATAATAGCTTTTATTAAATAAATTAGTACCATCTAGGAATATTCTAAAATACTTTTGGGTGAAATTCAATCTTGCATCCACCAAATTAATGGGGGCATAATTGACCGCTGGCGTTTTCGAATCCCATTGATATTGTCCCGCTCTTGCCTTATAAGTGTACCAAGTATCAAGGCTCAAATTTTTAGCCAGTCGCCAATTGATGCCGATACTCGCTTTGTTTTTTAAATAATTTAAAGTGTAAAACGATTGATAGTTTTCTTCTTTTTTGTCTGATTTAAGATAAGCATAATTCAGCTGAATTCTTTGCAAAAAATAGAGTGGATTATTTGCTAACTTATTAATATTCAGAGCATAAGATATTTCAAAGCCATGGGTATTCATATTGCCAATTGTCTCCATAGTAGGAACGGATAGCTCTGGTCTTTTAACCTTATCAATGGCAGAATTGGAGTGTTTGTAGAAAACTGAGGAGCTTAATTGGCTGTAGTCAGTATTTCTTTTGGTACCCATTTCAAATGTCCAAGCATCTTCAGGTTTTAGATTGGGATCGCCTTTTACTGTGGCACCCGTCAGATACATTTCGGTAAATGTAGGGAATCGTAATGAGCGATTAATACTCCCATAAACATTTGATTTTGAACTGATTGAATAAGAATAATCAATGCCAGGGAACCAATCAGTCCCAAATTGATTGTTCATGTTTATCAAAGTTCCGAAAGCCAGGGTTGCTTTTTCCCATTGTCTAAGCTGCTCAAAATAGGCTGAAGTATTTTTGCGTATTTTACTTTTATTGTATTCCAAAGAATAGTCGGAGCCATAGGCCGTCACTGGTATTGGATTTTTCAAAATTTCACCCAGGCGATTGCTCAGAACTTCCTCCGTCCTGTATTCCAAGCCAATACTACTTGTTCCCCATTTCGTTACCAATTTATTGATCCAATTCAGATCATTTACGTCAGTTTGATGTACATTAAGTGAGGTCGGTTTGGTTTTTCGATAATTGTCAAAATCATAAAAATCATAATGCCTTCTATGTGAGGCCGTAAAATTTGTGGTAAAATTATTGCCAATATTGTGTTTTAATTGTGCCACTACAAGGTTGGAGCTAACCATTTCGAATTGATTATAAAAACTGGGTGAATAATAATTAGCTGCACCAAATTCGTTCTCGAACCGACCTGCTGAAAAACTCAATTCTGTATTAGCAGTAATCTCATAGATGCTTTTAAAAGCTAAAAGTGAGCGATTAAAGGCAGTATTTTTGGAAAAGCCATCACTCTTGATGTTCTCAAAACTGATATTGGTGGTTGTTTTTTTTGTTTTTAGAACTCCGCCTAGATTTGCATTTTTTAGGCCATTCTCACCAATTACATATCCCAAATTTAACTGAGTAGATTGATTTCTTTTAGTAATAATATTGATTACTCCAGAAAAAGCCGCTGGACCATAAACCCTTGACCCACCTCCTTGAAGCACCTCAATTCGTTCAATCCTATCCATAGCAATGGGTAGGTTCAATGAATGATGCCCTGTTTGAGGGTCATTCAATTTTACCCCATCCAACAAAATAAGGGTTTGATCATAATGGCCTCCTCTTATACTGATGTCGGCTTGTACCCCCAAAGGCCCACGTGAGCGAACATCAACATTCAATGCATATTGCAAGATTCCATCGAGCGTTTTTACGGGTGCATTTTCAATGTCTTTGGCGGTAATAATGGATATATTTCTGGCTACTTTTCTAATTTCTGTTTCTTGAAAATTGGCCGTAACTATCACTTGATCAAGGATTTGTGTTTTGGTACTGTCTTGGGCAAACGTGTTTATTTGTAAAAAAAAGATTGCTATTAGTATTGTATATTTCATTTGATTTCATTTAGCCCAGCGGATAAAGCTATAGGCAATTGATAAAATTGTTTCACATTAGATTTGTCCACTTTCAAAAAGTTGACAACTCTCTAATCAAAAAAATGGAAGTTTTTAAGCGAAAATCTCCGCTTCAAATGTGCGAGCGAGTGCCTTGAAATCTATTTTGCCAAAATCGGTTCGAGGCAAATTTTTGAATTCTTGAATGCGACTAGGAATTTTTGCAGCTTGCAAATGTGCCGCTAAGTGATTGATTAACTGATGGCTATTGGTGTTATTTTGAAAGCCCGTTTTACATGAATAAGCCAGCAATAGCTCATGTGAGTGGTCGGTTTGAAGAATTCCAATAACGGCCACTTCACCTACAAATGTGAGAAGTTTAGCGACATTTTCAATTTCTTCTGCAAAAATATTCAAGCCTCTTCTGTTGAACATTCTGCCAGCCCTCCCAATCAAAACTAACTGATTATCAATAAAATAGCCTAAATCAAAATTTGTTTTTACCTTTCTGAAGTCGGGCGAGATATAAGGGCTTTCTACAAAAATTTGTTCGTGTTCAATATTTATTTTTACTTCAGGAAATGGCCTACCTACTGAAAGTTGGTTTTTAATAATTTCCTCTCCTTGATGATAGCTAATATGGCCCATTTC
>JAZKGO010000145.1:1109-3156 GCA_040385875.1 Bacteroidota bacterium | reverse complement strand
TACTCAACAATAAGCTTTCGAAAGAAGAGTTAGATGAGTTATTGTCAAAAATTGGTGAGGAAGAAATGTCTGTAGAGTATTCAGTAATTCTAGAAGAATATTTTAATGAATTGTTAAATGAAAATGAGAAGAAAAATACAATAGGATAATTGAGCTAAACAATTTTTATTATCGAAAGCATATAAATCCAGACCTATTTTCTGAGATTTTGCAAAAAGAATAAAAACTGATTATGAAGCATCCAGGACTGATTTTATTCTCATGGGCATGAATACGGGAAGAGCCTCTCTCAACAGGAGAGGAGTTGGGGGTGAGATTAACTTGTAGATTGTTAACACATTACAAAATATATTTGAATGAATAAATACTTTTTACTTCTATTGTTTATTTCAATCGGCAATTGTTACGCCCAAATACATAAAAACTATGAACCAACAAAATTTCCAGATAGGGTAATATTGGGGTGGCAGGGAAATGCATCTGCATCTTCACAGTCAGTCAATTTTCGCACTGATTCCACCATTACAAAATCGGTTGGAATGATAGCTGAAGCGGGTGCTGATCCTGAATTTGTAAAAAATGCCATTACTCTAAATGCGGTAACCGAAAGTGTAATCATTGATAGACGAAGTGTTTTGTATCACACGGTTCACTTTGATCAACTGAAGCCCAATACTCAATATGCCTATAAAGTAGGCTCAGGCGATCATTGGAGTGAGTGGTTTCATTTTAAAACAGCTTCTGATAAAAACGAACCCTTTTCATTTTTATATTTTGGAGATGCTCAAAATGATTTGCGTTCGCTATGGTCAAGAACCATACGTGGTGCCTATTCTAAATTGCCAAGCGTTCAATTTATGATTCATGCTGGCGATTTGATAAACAACGCATTTTATGACTGGCAATGGGGGGAGTGGTTTGAGGCTGGGGGTTTTTTGAATGGCATGGTGCCATCATTGGCTTCTCCTGGCAATCATGAATATGGAAATAACCCAGCCAATGGCAAATATGAAATTTCAACACATTGGAAACCAACATTTGTTCATCCAGAAAACGGCCCAGAAAAAATGAAAGAAACAACTTATTTTATTGATTATCAGGGAGTTCGATTTATTTCATTGAATTCTCAAATTGCTTTTCTTGACTCTAGTGCACTTGACGCTCAAGCTATTTGGTTAGAAGAATTACTTGCCAAAAGTACTAATCAATGGAAAGTTGTGTTTCATCACCACCCGATTTATTCAACTAAAAGCGGCAGAGATAATGAAGCTTGGAGAAATAAAATGGAGCCGATTTACAAGAAATATAACATAGATTTAGTGCTTCAAGGGCATGATCATACTTATGGAAGAGGAATAAATATGCCTTTGGGTAAAACTCGTAAGTACCCTGATGGTCCAATTTATGTCGTTTCAGTAAGTGGCCCAAAAATGTATGATATTGGGCTACAAGATTGGATGGATAGGGCCGGGTCAAATATTCAACTATATCAGATAATTTCATTAGTCAACAACAAGCTATCCTATAAATCTTATGATGTAACTGGACAACTATATGATGCCTTCGATCTTACCAAAGACACTCAAGGCAAAAAAACATTAAAAGATTATGACTCTCAATTGCCAAATGAAAGGCTTGCACTACCTATAAGAGTACAAGAAAGAAATACAGCTGCACAAAATAAAGAATATGAATCACGGTTTCAGCAATACAAAAAAAGGAAAGCTGCTACCAAAAAGTAGGTTTCAATTAATTTTTATTTGGCTTAAAAGATAGGTTTTAGGTTAGGCTGTTTGTAGTAATGAAAGCTTATCTTTTTGCTCAGCATTTGTTCTACTTTTCATTTAAAATCAGGCCTAACACCACAGTTGGTGTTGTGCGTATGAAAGAGCTAGGCACACCAACGGTATTTCGGAGAGCAGAAAAATGGCTGCTTTTTTCATTACTGCCACAGTTGGTGTTGTTCTTATGAAAGAGCTAGGCACACCAACCGTATTTCGGAGAGCAGAAAAATGGCTGCTTTTTTCATTACTGCCACAGTTGGTGT
>JAZKGO010000145.1:0-1009 GCA_040385875.1 Bacteroidota bacterium | reverse complement strand
TGTGCGTATGAAAGAGCTAGGCATACCAACCGGTATCTCGGAGAGCAGAAAAATGGCCGTTTTTTCATTAAATTCACAGATATTTGAACATGCAAACCATTATTACAGAATATCCTCAATTTTTTACAGCCACCTCTTACGAATGGAAAATGCTTTTGAAACCAAAAAAGTATAAGGAAATTATAATTAATAGCCTCAAATATTTGTGTGAAAACAATCGAATTATTGTAAACGCCTTTGTAATTTTAGATAATCATTTGCATTTGATTTGGCAAATGAAAGCTAGTATAAAACCAGAAAATGTACAAAGAGATTTCCTGAAATTTACGGCTCAAAAAATGCAAAAAGACTTGAAATTATACAATCCAGAATATTTGAACGAATTTCGAGTAATTGCTAAAGACCGAGAGTTTCAATTTTGGAAAAGAAGCCCATTAAGTATTGAATTGAGAACAGATACAGTTTTTTTACAAAAGCTAGAATATATTCATGAGAATCCTGTTAAAGCTGGGTTATGTAAATTTGCCGAGGAATACTATTATTCATCTGCTAAGTTTTATGAAACTGGAGTTGACGATTTTGGTTTTTTAACACACTATAATGATTAGACATTTTGGATTATTGCTACCTGAAAGTTTGTTCTCCGTAGCTTTTGTTGGTGTAGCTTGGCTTTTGCTTACACGCAACACCAACAAAGGCGGAAGGCTTAGCTTCATACCAACAGAGGCGAGGGTTTCTATTAATTTTCCCGCCAAGGACACAAACGAGGGCGGAAATGAAAGGCTTGCACTACCTATAAGAGTACAAGAAAGAAATACGGCTGAACAAAATAAAGAATACGAATCACGTTTTCAGCAATACAAAAAAAGGAAAGCTGCTACCAAAAAGTAGGTTTCAATTAATTTTCATTTGAAATCTGGCCAGTATTGTCCCACTTTTTTGCGAAGAAAGGCTACACTTCTTGCCAACTGATCCATGCCATCTACACCATCTTCGATGCTTATCCATC
>JAZKGO010000144.1:13811-17398 GCA_040385875.1 Bacteroidota bacterium | reverse complement strand
GGTTGGATAATCCCTTGAACCTTAATTGATTCAGAGAGTTCATTAAGCGCTTTTTCGTCAAAATGAGTACGAGGCTGAAACGGATTGGCCACTATAAACGCCACGGGAATCTCGTTCATAGTATTAGGACTCAAAGCATTCAATTCCTTTTCAGCATTATTATTTACGCTGTCAGAATCTTGCAATAAAGCACCTAGTCCCCTACCTAACCCTCTGTTTTTAATTTGTGCACTCATAATGTTAACAATATTTCATGCCTAATGGCATTTTTATAAACTGTGTATTTTGAATTCCCAAAATCACTTAATTAATTACAATCAGACAGTTTCTAGCGCTTTTGAAATACCATTTTTTGCCAATACTTCTTTTGCAAGATTCATATAACTCATTGATCCTTTGCTATCTGAGTCGTGCTGCAACACAGGAATCCCATAGGATGGTGCCTCGCTCAAACGGATATTTCTTGGTATAATGGTATTGAAAACAAGATTAGGAAAATGTGAATTTATTTCTGAAACTACTTGATTGGAAAGTCGGATTCGGAGGTCATACATTGTCATCAATATCCCTTCGATCTTCAGTTCTGGATGCAATTTTTGTTGCACTATCTTAATGGTATTCAGCAACTTACCCAAGCCTTCTAAGGCAAAATATTCGCACTGTACAGGAATTAAAATCGAATCTGCTGCTACCAAACTGTTTACAGTAATCAAACCTAATGAGGGTGAGCAATCAATGATGATAAAATCATAATCTAGTTTCGCTTTTGCTAATGCCTGCTTCATTCTGCCTTCCCTATTTTGAAGGTTAATCATCTCCACCTCGGCCCCAACTAAATCAATATGAGAGGCGAGCAAATCCAAATTTTTCACTTTTGTGTTAAAAATTGCATTTTCAACAGCAATGCCATCCACCATGCATTCATACACACTGTACTCTATTTCGGAGGGGTTAAAACCTAAACCAGAAGTAGTATTGGCCTGCGGATCACTATCAATCAATAATGTTTTATAACCCATTGAGGCTAAGCATGCTCCTAAATTGATGGTAGTGGTGGTTTTCCCAACCCCACCTTTTTGATTAGCTACTGCAATAATTTTACCCATATATTTTCAAAATTCAGAACCGCAAAGTTCTACTTTTTTAATGACTAT
The DNA here is from genome assembly GCA_040385875.1 of Bacteroidota bacterium. GTDB lineage: Bacteria > Bacteroidota > Bacteroidia > Cytophagales > Spirosomataceae > JANMZR01. The sequence goes on along the minus strand of JAZKGO010000144.1, from coordinate 16,244 downwards.
TTGTAATAAAGCGATATTGTTTTTTGTAAAATTTACCTAAATCCAAAAAGATGTCGAAAAGTAATTTTGGATATTTTTTAATCAAAAAACAACTATCCGTGAATGCTATTAACCTTATATTTCCGCCTTAAATCATTGATTAAGAACTTCTTTTGCATGGTAAAACTTTCTGGATGCACCTGATTGAATATTTTTTTCATCTCATTAAACGACTCCGGATCTGACCAAAGAAAAGTTTCGTGGTTTATTTTTTTAGCTGAAAGGTATTCTTCAAATATCATTGTACAGCTGTTGTTAGTTTTTTGGAGTGAAATATATAAATACTTGCAAACGAAAATACAGCAAAAAGGGCAGAAATCAAGTAACAAATATAAATATTGTTTGCATTCCCTTGGTATATCATGCCTGTTATAAAGGCACCAATCCCAATGCCCGCTTCCAACGCAATATACATGGTGGCTAGGGCCCGACCACGGTATTGCTCATCGGAAAGATCTATTGTCCAGGCTGTTAAAGTGGGTGCGCCCATACCTTGAGCCGCCCCAAAAAATATGGCTGCAATCACCAAAATAATGAAACTTTGTGCAAAAGCCAAGATAATCATGGAGATAAACATTACTAAAACCGTTACTTTGATTACAGGCTCTCTGCCATATTTATCGGATGTTTTGGCAAATAAAATTCGTATGGCCAACGATGCTACTGTGTAAATTGTATAAAAAAGGCCTTTATTTTTAATGCCTAAAAGCTTGGTTTGGTCCGCAATTAAAGTGAGCACTGCACCAGACCCGAAGCAAAAAAATAGCATCACAAAAAATACCACTATCACTTTTTTCTCAAAAATATCATCCAAACTTATTTTGAACATGGCAAATGAAAATGGCTTCCTTTGCTCAATAGGCAACGTTTCTTTCAAATTTAATAAAATCAAAATAGATAAAATTGCAAAAAGAGAGGAGGTATAAAACATATAATTGATATTCCAAATATCCGTTAAAAAACTCCCAAGGGCTGGCCCAATTGAAAATCCAATAGCGGTAAAAATACCCAACATACCTGCGGCTTCGCCACGCTTATCAATAGGTACAATATCGGCCACATAGGCGGCAGTTGCTGTGGGTTTCGTGCCAGTAGAAAACCCATGGAAAAATCTCAAAATCAAAAAAGCATTGACACTTACTACCAAGGGATAAAAAAATCCGCAAACGAAACATACCAAAGAGCCAAAAGCCATTACAGGTACTCTGCCGATATTGTCTGTAATTTTCCCTGAAAATGGCCTTGAAATACCAGCCGTTAGGGTGAAAAGTGCAATAATTAACCCAATCTGCTTTTGCCCACCCATTGCTGCCAAATAGCTGGGAAGCTCTGGCAACAGCATTTGAAAAGAGGCTGTAAAAAAGAAATTGCTAAGACAAAGAAGCCAAAATTGTGTTGTGTAAAATGATTGTCTCAAATGAATTGTATTGTTTAATGGTTAAATGGTTGAATGTTGAATGTTGAATTGTTTAATGGATAAATTGTTGGGTTGAATTATTGCAATGTTTTACATCTAGCCAATTAATAATTTATACAATTAATTTTTCAGTTATATATTTTATCAAGGTGTTTATGCTTTTGGGTAAAAGATCCAATTGACTGAAAATGAAATTATATTCTTCATTAGTTAATAGATTTCTAATTTTCGATTTTTCATTCCAATCATAACTCTCTTTTGTTGATCCAAAACTATATCTATAAAATTTAATTTTGTCTTTTTTATTATAACGTCCAAATCCCTCAGCAATATTTGCTGAAATACTATCGATAGACGTTACAAACTGCTCTCCAACTGTTTGCTTAGCAAAATAATCCCATTTTATAATAATATTCCAAACGTAATTTGAAAGATGAAATGCAATTTTATATGCTTCAATATCATTTAATTTTAAATATTTTTTAGAATTTTCAATCATACTCTTCACTAAAAACAATTTATCAATTAAACTATAAATCAATTCACCCCCTCTACTCCACATACAGAACCAAACCTTTCAGATAATTACCTTCTGGATGAAAAGCATTTACTGGATGGTCGGCCCCTTGGCTTAGGTGATGGAGTACTCTTACTTGCCTATTCGACTCCAAAGCTGCTGCCACAATCGTATTATAAAACAGCTCACGGTCAACCACTTGTGAGCATGAAAAGGTAAATAGAAGCCCTCCTTTTTTTAGTTTTTTTAAGCCTTCGATATTCAATCTTTTATAAGCTTGCAATGCCCTGTGGCGAGCATCCATGCTTTTGGCGTAGGCAGGCGGATCCAAAATAATCACCTCAAACTCTTCGTCAGATTGTCTTAAAAAATCAATCACATCCGAACATACTACCTTACTTTTTTCTGATTTGCCAATATTGCTTTCAATATTTTGGGTGGCCAAAAGGGTTGCTTTTTC
>JAZKGO010000144.1:0-13711 GCA_040385875.1 Bacteroidota bacterium | reverse complement strand
AAAAGACTTTTACCATAAATATTTTTTAAGGCCGCCACAATTGAATCTTTCTCTTGATGCATTCCAATTGTATGTGCCTGAAATACAGCCACTCCATTGTACCAGTCAATTATTAAACCAGGGAAACCATCCCCCTCACCATGCACCAATCGATAGCAATTGGTTTGATCCAAAGCTAATAGTTGCCTCAAATCGAAGGCTGATCTTAGTTTCTCTTGCCAAAATTTTGTATCAATTTCAGTATTCTCAAATGAAAATATTTTCACAGCAATACTACCAGAAAAATAATGACCAATAGCCAAAAAATTTTGCTGATAATCAACCACTTGCACGATGTCACCGTCCACTGGCTTGCCCTCTTGCTTATAGATGGCCCCTGAAAATATCCACGGATGGAAGCGTTTTACTGGTATTTCTTTTCCCTTTTTTAAATGTATAGTTTTCATAAGTTAATAGGCAATAAGCTATAGGCAATAGGCGAAAAATTCATCCAAAATCAATCCCAATAACTATTTGCAATTTTTTTTTATTCTCTGTCTTAGAAATTTGCCAATTGTTAACGGCAAGTTGCACCCCCTTAATTTTCAGTCCTCACATTAAAAAACTTTTGAAACCAAGTTTTCTTTTCCTCCTCCTCCAGTTTCTTCACTTTTTCATCTTTTTCAAAAGCTAAAAGTGGAGTCAAATCGGGTTGTCCGGCATCAATCCAGGCTGTGTACCAAAAGTTTCCAATCATTTTAATGGAAGCTCTCATTTGCCTTTGCACCTGATTTTCAAGCATTAGATGGTACTTTTTCGAAAATTCTTTGGAATAAGTTTTAATGTTTTGACCTTTTCGAGTATCCACTACATACTTTTTGCTTGCTTTAACATTTTTAGTTAACGCATTTTCAAAATTCAAAACGGAATCAAGGCAAGCATTAGCGTTTTTTACCGCTTGCCATGCGACATTTTGTGTAGAAGGTAAGTATTCGGCTTGGCCCACAAAAAAGTCATATTCATCTGAAAAAAGCTCAGGCAGGCGTGATTCCCAGAAGCCATGAATGCCTTCCTGATTGGTAAATTGACCATTATAATTTCTTGTAGTATGAAGCGGCACATTGGCATCGGCAATATAATGACCTATCTCTGCGGATAATTTTAAAATGCGATAGGCATCTTTTATTTTGAATGCCTCTGTCAATTGAAATTTCATCAATTGAATATGCCAGGGCACAATCCCATGCTTATTGAGGGAATCCTCTCCCATTTTTTCTACTGCATCCTTCCAATAATGTGGCAAAATTGAAACGGCTGAATCGCCATAAGCATCCAAATCAATAAAATGGCGTGGAGCTTCATCTTTAACCGCATAACGCCTTTGATCAGGATCAACAGAATGTTCAATGATATAGGTTAAATTTTTCTTGTAGAAAGGCAAAATCTCAGCAGGAAGAATAAACACCGCATGCTTATTTATACGTTGGTGTGCAAAAAAACCCCATTTACTATGGCTATTGAGCAATATTGGACAAAACAAGAAAATAATTAATAGCTTAAATTTCATCCGGTAAACGACTCTTTTTATCATGAATGAAATTCGCAAAAAAACCATCCCTTTCAAAAATTCTCAATTCTCTATTTTGCAAATTTTATAATATTTTTACAAAAGTACTTGTATTTTAAGTAGAAATGCGTAATTTTGCACTTCAATTTTACAACCATATTATTCGGGAAATAAAAAATGGCAAATCATAAGTCAAGTATCAAGAGAATTAGAGCGAACGAATCGAAGAGATTAAGAAATCGCTATCAACACAAAACAACTCGTACTTTCATTAAGAAATTACGTTTAACACATGACCCTGTTGAGGGAGCTGAACTTTACAAAAAAGTTTCGTCTCAACTAGATCGTTTGGCCAAGAAAAATATTATTCATAGAAATAAGGCTAATAACCAAAAGTCTCGTCTTGCCAAATTATTGAGCAAGTTGAAGCCTGCGGCTTAATTTTAAGAAAAAAAATATATTTTGAAACCTCAATTCTGAAAAGAGTTGAGGTTTTTTTTGTTACTTCCCAATAATATAATCGTAAAAGTGAGTGGTTACCCTAGCTGAGGAATTTATTTTTGCCTTTGAAGTAGGTTGTTGCACAATTGATATGGTGTGGTTTACTGTATCTAGAATTTTATTCTCAGCCTTAATCCACTCAATTCCTTGAGCATAATAAATATCAAAAGTATTAGGCGAAAGGCCATTTTGAGGATATTTCAATTCAATTTTTATATTTGAATAATGGCTCGCTAACCTGATACCTAAGCCAAAATTGCTTAACGGATTCGAAATTGGCTGAATACTTACAGTAGTATTTTTCGAAACTGAATTTGGATTAAAACTAACCCTAGATTCACTCAAAGCTATCTCAATTACACCACCTTTTTGGTCGATTTCTTTTATTATTGGCAACCCCACTGCCACAGATTCCTTGAAAATTTCTTTCTTAATTTTCGGGATTTGATTTTCCCTTTGGCAAGAAATAATAAACATTCCAATAAATAATAACAACCACAAAATTTTCATATTTGTAAAACGACATTTTATTAATCATTATTTATTTCTCAACAATTATCTTTGGATTTCTATTAGCTTCAATTATAAATGTCTGAACAAACTATTTCGCCACTAAACATTAAATCATGGGCTGAGGAAGATCGCCCACGTGAAAAACTCATTTCAAAAGGTCGTTCGGCCCTTACCGATGCCGAACTTTTGGGTATTTTGATTGGGTCAGGCATCCGAAATATGACAGCTGTCGACCTTGCAAAACTGATTTTACAAAGTGTGGGCAACGATTTAAATAATCTGGCAAAGCTTTCAATTAAGGATTTATCAAAATTCAAAGGAATTGGCGAGGCCAAAGCCATCAATATAGTAGCAGCTTTAGAGCTAGGTAGAAGACGCAAGGAATCGGAAATTGTTAAAACACCAAAATTAAATGCCTCGAAATTAATTTATGATTTCATGAAACCCTATCTCCTTGATTTACAGCATGAAGAGTTTTGGATTTTGATCCTGAGCCAGGCAAGCGAATTGATAAAAGCTGAAAAAATTAGTAGCGGAGGGGTAACTGGCACCATTGCCGACCCTCGCATTATTTTCAAATTAGCCTTAGAAAATGTAGGCACTGGCATCATTTTAGTTCATAATCACCCATCAGGTAATTTAAAGCCTAGTCAGCAAGATATTAATTTGACACGAAAATTATTAGAAGCGGGAAAATTATTAGACATTTCGGTTCATGATCATATAATTTTTGGCAATAATGGATATTTTAGTTTTGTGGACAATGGGTTGATTTGAAATCAACCCCAAACTTTAGTACCTTCGGTACAGTTTTTACACATTTCAATTTCAGATCTTGAGCTGATAAGCGACTTCCTGAAATTTGTATAAGTACTTGATTGCCAAACATCTGTAAATGATTTTGCTTTCAATGAGCCCATTCTGTAATCTCCATCTTTGTCAAAGCAGCAAGGTACTACTAAGCCATCCCACGTGATTACACAACTGTGCCACATTTTCCAGCAATGATTAATCATTTTATTTTTGATGGAAAATCTTCCGTTTTCATTTTGTCTGTATCGTGAATATTTATCAATACTAGGCATCAATGCTGATCCATTTTCATAATCATAAATTTGAGCAGTTTTGCACCAAACAGCATCCACACCCAATTTTTTACCCAATTGATGTACTTCAGCAATTTGATGCTCATTTGGCTTTACCACCAAAAACTGAAAAATCACAAATGGAGTAGCTGACTTCAACTCCTTTTTCCAACGAATAATATTTTTAGTACCCTCAATCACTTTTTCCAAATTACCACCCACTCGATAAGCTTCATACGTTTCTTGTGAAGTACCATCAATTGAAATAATCAGCCTGTCAAGTCCCGATTCGACTGTTTTCCGGGCATTTTCATCATTCAAATAATGAGCATTGGTTGAGGTAGCTGTATAAATCCGCTTTTTAACTGCATAACTTACTAAATCCAAAAAGTGAGGATTCAGATAAGGCTCACCCTGAAAATAAAAGATTAAATAGAGCAAAGTATCAGCCAGTTCATCAATCGTTTTTTTGAAAAGGCCTATTTCCAGCATTCCAGTGGGCCTAGTAAAAGATCGCAAACCAGAAGGGCACTCTGGACAGCGGAGATTGCATGAAGTGGTGGGCTCAAAAGAAATACTGATTGGCAATCCCTTCGGTTGGGGATTATTGGTAATTTTTGAGATTATATAACTCAAAACAATATACATACCATTCAGAAACCTTTTCAAGGTGATTTTTGAAAGTAAATTGAGGCCGTCTCTGAATGTTTTGAACATATCTGAAAAATCAGGATAACATTATTTTAAATAATACGTAAATTTAGTTCAAATTAATCAAGGATACTAGATTCAAAAATATTCAAATTCTCAAAACTCACTAGAAAAATGTCAAATTCAAGACGCAATTTTTTGCAAAAATTAGGGGCTACTTCAGCCCTATTAACGGCCTCTACCAGTTTTGCCAGTGCCGATACTATAGAAGAAAGAATAATTCAAATTGAAAAAAGATTTGGTTCTAATGATAAAGTAAGGATTGGGGTGATTGGCATGGGTATTATTGGGCATATCGACTTAGTATGTGCACTAAAAGTACCAGGAGTGGAGTTGGCTGGGGTATGTGACCTTTATGAAGGTAGGTTGGTTCGTGCCAAAGAAAAGTTTGGCAATGAAATATTCGTCACTCGTGATTATCGAGAGCTGATAGCCAGAAAAGATATTGATGCCGTATTAGTTTGTACCTCAGATCATTGGCATGACCATATTTCTATTGCCGCAATGAAGGCTGGCAAGCACGTATATTGCGAAAAACCGATGGTGCATCATATCAATGAAGGCCATGCGGTTATCCAAACACAAAAAGAAACTGGCAAAGTATTTCAAGTGGGTAGCCAAACGGCTAGTTCAGCCATTACAGCTGAAATAAAAAAGTACTTTAAAGAAGGAATTATTGGCGATCTTAGTTTTGTAGAAATATTTACTGACAGAAATTCGGCCAATGGTGCTTGGCAATATACTGTGCCAACGGATGCTTCAGCGGCTACCACGAACTGGGATAAATATCTCGGCGATGCCCCTAAAAGACCATTCGAGGCAAATCGCTTTTTTCGTTGGAGAAATTATAAAGAATATGGAACAGGGGTTGCTGGTGATCTTGTGATTCATCAACTCACTGAATTACACTCAGTTACAGATTCATTTGGTCCAAAAAAAATATTTTCAATGGGAGCCATCAATTACTGGAAAGATGGCCGTGATGCCTATGATTTAGTAAATAGTATGTTTGTTTATGAAAAATCGGAAACTCATCCAGCGTTTCAATTTATCACAAGAGTAAACCTTGCCGATGGAGCGGGTGGTGGCAGTCGTTCAAGATATATTGGAACAGAGGGTGTAATTGAAATGGTAGGTGGTGGTTTCAAAATTAACCATTTTAAAAGGCCAATCGCTCCTTCAATTGGTGGTTATGATGCCCTTGAAACCTTTTCAAAAGCAGAACAAGAAGAAAGCCTCAAAGCTTATAATGCAAAATATACTGAGGCAGACAAAAAGTTAAATAAATTTGATGAAATAGTCTTTAAAGTACCTCAAGGCTATGATTCAAGATTGGATCATATGTTTAATTTCTTCGGTGGAATCAGAGACAGCAAGCCTATCTATGAGGATGCAACCTTTGGACTAAGAGCTGCTGGCCCAGCTTTGGCTTGTAATATAAGTGTGGAAAAGCAGTCCGCAATTAAGTGGGATCCAATAAAAATGAAAGTAGTTGGATAGTAATTCAATCCAATTGGTAATCTCTAAAAAAAGGGTGATTTCATTTGTTTTTTAGAGATTATTTTTTTTAAGTAGCTGATAATTAATTAGTTATAATCAAATAAATTAATAATCTCTGTTTCTAGACTGCAAAACATTCAATGCTTGAAAGACAATAAAGTTTTTAGTTCAGGCCTAAATCACACAAATCAGCTACCTTTGTGCAAAAGAAAAATGAATGACATTTGAAGAACTAAATCTTTCCAAATCTTTACAAAATGCCTTAACTGATTTAGGCTTTGAGCGGCCTACTACTATTCAGGAAAAAATATTTTCGGTAGTGATGTCAGGTAAAGATGTTTGTGGAATTGCCCAAACAGGTACTGGTAAAACATTGGCTTACCTGCTCCCTTATTTGCAACAATACAAATACCAAAAAGATAAAAAAGTAAATTTACTGATTATTGTTCCTACTAGAGAGTTGGTAACTCAGGTTTTAGCAACCATTAAAAGCCTCACTAAATACATGAATGTGGAAGCAGTAGGTGTATATGGTGGAGCCAATATCAAAATAAATATTGCTGAAATTAGGAATGGTTTGGACATTTTAGTAGCCACCCCTGGCCGATTGATTGATCTGCTTTCAAATGGTACCATCAAACCTAAATCTATTAAAAAAATAGTCATTGATGAGTTTGATGAAATATTAGAATTAGGTTTTCGAGCGCAAATCAACCAAATTTTAGAGAAAGTTTCGGAAAGAAATCAATTTCTACTATTTTCAGCCACTTTTACAGAAGAAGCAGAAAAATTTGTAACACTTAATTTCAAAAATCCGGTCCGAGTTGAGGCAGCTCCTGCAGGCACACCGCTAGAAAATATTACTCAAAATTTGTATGAAATGCCAAGTTTTTATGCAAAAATTGATCTAATAAAAGAGTTTTTGAAAAAACCTGAGTTTGAAAAAGTGATTGTTTTTGTAGCTACCAAAACTTTGGCTGATAAAGTTTTTGAGGAAATTAGCAAAGAATTTGAGGATGAAATTGGAATAATACATTCAAATAAGGCACAAAATTTCCGTTTCAATTCGATCAATTCATTTCAAAACGGAAATCTTAAAGCACTGATTGCTACGGACTTAGTGGCTAGAGGAATCGACATTTCTGAGGTAAGCCATGTGATAAATTTTGATATTCCAACCACTCCAGAGGCCTATATTCATAGAATTGGACGAACTGGAAGAGTTGGAAAGACGGGAAATGCAATTACATTGATGCTAAAATCCGAAAAAGAAAAGCTTGAATCAATTGAAAAATACATGAATTTGAAAATTTCAGAAGGTATTTTACCCGAAAATTTTGAAATTGGAAATTATTCGGTTGAAATTGAAATTCCTGAAATTTCTACCAAAACAGTAAAACTAAAATTGAAGAGATCAGTCGATTATGGTGGAGCTTTTCATGAAAAAATTGATAAAAACAAAAAGGTGAATGTCCGCCGAAATCATATGGAAGAAAAAATGATTAAATACGGTAGGAAAATTAAGCGTTCAGGAAAGCACTAAGCTTGGGTCCAAAATATTCATCATAAGTGGCTGGTCAAATACCGAACTCAAATCCAATAGTTAATAATAAGTATGCAAATAGCGATTAGTAAAATGAATGAATTTGGGCTTAAAAAACAACCCTTTTTATTCATAATTGACTATGAAATGCAAAAGCCTATTGTGATGAAATTAGAACAGGCTGAGTCCTATAATTTGTTCTATCGCATTGATAATCAAACCAATTACAACTTTAACAATCAAATAAAAAATGAAATAAAAATTACTAAAGGCCCCATTTCCTTTGAGCATTATAAAGTAGCTTTTGATTTAATTCAGAAACATATTCGCAGAGGTAACAGTTTTTTGGTGAACCTCACAAAGCCTACACCCATTGAAATCAACCTCAATCTTCTTGAGATTTTTGAATGTACCAAAGCCAAGTATCAACTCTATTTCAATAATCAATTTGTTACCTTTTCACCTGAAACATTTGTAAAAATTGAAAGCAATATTATTTCTTCCCATCCGATGAAAGGCACTATTTCGGCTGAGATTCCTGATGCCGAAAATATTATTTTGCAAAACAAAAAAGAGCTTGCCGAACATACCACCATTGTCGATTTGATTAGAAACGATTTGAGTAAAGTAGCTAATAACGTGTGGGTGGAGCGGTTTCGATATGTTGAAAAAATAAGCACAGATACTAGTGACATTTTGCAAGTTAGCTCAGAAATAAAGGGAAGGTTACCTGAAAATTGGGCCTCAAATATCGGAAATATCCTTTTCGAATTATTACCAGCTGGCTCTATTTGCGGTGCGCCTAAACCTGAAACGCTAAAAATAATAAAAGAAGCTGAGGGCTACGACAGGAACTATTATACAGGAATTTTCGGTATTTTTGATGGGGAAAATTTGGACAGTGGCGTAATGATCAGATTCATTGAAAAAACACCCAATGGATTGGTTTTTAAAAGCGGTGGAGGTATCACAGCACAATCAATTGCTGAGAATGAGTACAATGAAATGATAGACAAGGTTTATTTGCCCATTAATTAACCGAATAATAGAATATTTTTTTAATATATTTGTTAAAACAATGTATTATGGAAACGATTAAAATTGAAATTGTAAATCCCAAAGCAATGAATCTTTTAAGAGATATGGAAGATTTGAAAGTGATAAAAATTTTAAATTCTAAACCAATCATTAATAGAGATTCTATCACAAAACTTAAGGGAAGCATTAGTAAACAAGAGGCTGATGAATTTAACGAATTTGTAAATAAATCTAGAGAGGAATGGGAGACAATTTTTTAATTGATTCTAATGTTGTTTCAGATTATTTTGCAAATAAATTTTCAATTAATGGAAATACATTCTTTGAAAACATAATTACAGAAAGGCCAAATATTTCATTTATTAATCAAATTGAATTACTTAGCCATAACCTACCCTCACTATCCAAATATAAAATAATTTTTAAAGCCTTCGAGGTATTAGGAATTTCGGATAAAATAATAGATAAAACTATTGCAATTCGTAAATCAAGAAAAATCAAACTAACCGACGCAATAATTGCGGCAACTGCGATTACTTTAAATTTAACATTAATCACACACAATTTATCTGATTTTGAGAAAATTGCGAATCTCAAAATTCTAGATCTGCATTCTCTCTGATATGCCAAAAAAACCAACACTTACCATTGAATATTGTCCTAAATGCCATTGGTTAATGCGAGCTACTTGGATGGCACAAGAACTGCTCACTACATTTGAGCAAGAGCTTGACAGTGTGGCACTTAAACCCTCAGAAATTGCTGGAAGATATCAAATAAGCATCAATGATTCCCTATTATTTGATAGAAAGAGAGAAGGTCATTTTCCTGAAATCAAAGAATTGAAACAAATGGTGAGAGATATTGTGGCTCCAGAAAAGTCATTGGGCCATTCGGATCGGAAAGAATAATTGACTACTATCAGCCTTTATCAAATTTGGAATATCCACCATGAAACGTCTCCTCGAAACCATCTTCATTAATGAGGGTATCCCACAAAATATTATTTATCATAACCAAAGGTTCAATCGCTCAAGACGAAACTTTTGGCCAGGAAAGGAATCAATAGATCTTTACGAAATCCTAAAAATACCTTTCGAATTTCAGCGTGGATTGGTGCGGTGCAGAATTTTATACCGAAATGAAATCGAAGAAATTCAATTTTTATCTTATTCAAAAAAAAACATTGAAAGCCTTAAATTAATTGAAACGGATTTGGACTATTCCTATAAATTTGAAGACCGAACAGAAATCAATCAATTGCTTTTGCAAAAAGAAAATTGCGATGATATTCTGATGATAAAAAATGGCTACATTACTGACACAAGTTATGCCAATATTGTATTAAATGCTGATAATCAACTATTTACACCAAAAATACCCTTATTATTAGGCACAAAAAGGCAAAAGTTAATTGACCAAAATAAAATGATTCCAATCGATATTAAAGTCACAGATTTAACAAAATATAGCCATTTTGCACTTATTAATGCCTTTATCGATTTGCATGAATCTAATTTCCAACCAATTAGTAATATAAAATAATGCCTGAAAAACCCTCAGATTTGCTGGAAAAGCGATTTCCCTTTGAGCCAACATCTGGGCAAAAAGCTTTTTTTGGGCAAATGGATAATTTCTTGGATCAGGATAAATGGGCACATCAAGCATTTATATTACGGGGTTATGCAGGCACAGGAAAAACATCATTAGTGGCTGCATTGATAAAAGTTTTACCAAAATTCAACTATAAATCAGTATTATTAGCACCCACTGGACGGGCAGCTAAAGTGATGTCCAACTATTCTGGTAAAAAAGCGAATACCATTCATAAAAAAATTTACAAACAAGTTGCCAATCCATTTTCTGGAAGTTTGGAATTCAAAAGAATGAAGAACAGCAGCAGCCTTACAATCTATATAGTGGATGAATCGTCGATGATATCTGACGATGCCGAATTTGGGTCTGCTGGGCTTTTAACTGACCTTATCGATTACGTTTTCATGAATGAGGATGGTGATTTAGGAAATAAAATCATCTTTATTGGCGATACTGCACAGCTACCTCCAGTAAAAACTAATATGAGCCCAGCACTAGACATTGATTATCTAAAAAGTCAATTTCATATGGGTGTGGATGGCACAGAATTAACGGAAGTAATGCGACAAGAGGCTAATTCTGGTATTTTGTTCAATGCAACCAGATTAAGAGACACCATCAATTATGCCAACCAATTGCCTTTAGAACAGCAAAACAAAGAGTTGTTGAAGCTTAAATTTCATACTAAGGGCTATAACGATATGTATAAAATGACGGCTGACCGTCTCGAAGATGGCCTCAATTATGCCTATCGAAAATTTGGGAGGGAAAATACCATCATTGTTACCCGCAGCAACAAAGAGGCAGTGGCTTATAATCGGTATATTCGGCAAAGAGTATTTTTTCAAGAAGAGGAAATTGCCTCTGGTGATATGCTCATGATTGTTCGAAATAATTATTTCTTTCTTACTGAAGAGTCGTCAGCAGGCTTTTTGGCTAATGGCGATTTTGTGGAAATCATGAAGATTAAAAAGCAACAAGATCTGTATGGTTTTCGCTTTGCGGATGTAATCTTAAGATTAATTGACTACCCAGATGAGCCCGACTTTGAGGCAAAAATATTACTGGATGCCCTTTACAGTGACACTCCTGCCCTCTCGACCGAACAAAACAAAAAGCTTTATGAAGCCATTGCAGAAGAGTATTTGCACATTGTGAATAAGAGAGAAAGATTAGAAGCCATTCGTAAAAATGTATTTTTGAATGCTCTGCAAGTGAAGTTTGCCTATGCGCTTACCTGTCATAAAAGTCAGGGCGGCCAATGGGCAGCAGTATTTGTGGATCAGGGTTATCTGACTGATGAAAAAATTAATATCGACTGGCTACGATGGTTATATACAGGTATTACTCGCTCTCAAGAGGAGCTTTATTTAGTGAATTTTAACCAAAGTTTTTTCTAAATATTTGAATTGCCTTACAAAACATGATTGCCGAATCTCTAAAAACTGTTAATTTTGCAGTTAAACTAATAATAACTAACAAATTAACAAAAATGAAATCAATCTTTAAAAAAATAGTTTACTTCCTAATCATTGGAACAGCACTAAGTTCTTGTGTTGCCAAAAAGAAAATGACACGCTTACAACTTCAATACAACGATCTTAAAAGTGACTTGGATAAAAGGGGGGTAATGCTAAATGAAATGACTCAAAAATTCAACGATTGTGAGCAACAAAAAGCACTTTTGGGTAGAACAATTGAAGGCAATAACGACATGATAAATAGCTTGAGAACTCAATTAAGTGAAAATCAAAAAATACAAGTTAAACAAATTGAGCAAGTGGGTAACCTAACTGTCTTGACTCAAAAAGCAAATGAAAATATCGATAAAACACTTGATCAGTTAGCCAAAAAAGAACAATATATAGCTTATCTTCAAAAAGCTAAAAATAAAGCAGATTCAATAAACTTGGCTCTTTCAGCCAATCTAAAAGGCTCGTTGAATGATGGCCTTGCCGATGAAGATGTGGATGTAAAAGTGGATAAAACAGTGGTAATGATTAACTTATCTGACAAAATGTTATTTAACTCGGGAAGTTATAAAATCTCCCCTAACGCTTATGATGTATTGGGTAAAATAGCCAGAATAATCAAATCACGCCCTGAATTGGAGGTTATGGTGGAAGGTTATACTGACAACGTAGCCATTAAAACTTCAGTATTAGATGATAACTGGGATTTGAGTACTAAGCGTTCGGCTGCTGTTGTTCGACTTTTACAAAAAACTTTTGGTGTTGATCCAAATAAATTAATTGCTGCTGGCCGTGGTGAATTCAATGCTTTGGTAACAAATGATACCGTTGAAGGCAGATCGATCAACCGTAGAACAAGAATTATTTTAATGCCAAAATTGGATCAATTCTATGATTTGTTAGATCCAGACAAAGCTAAATAATAACAAAATAGTTTAAGACTTAAAAGCCGTTATGGATTTCATGACGGCTTTTTTTATGTTTTTTATTGTAAAGAAATGTTAAATATGTTAAAAAATGTAAAATTGAACTAAAAAATTAGTTTATGATAAATTTCCTATCTAATATTGAATTATAAAATATTCACGTTTAGTTAAAAACTTCTAAATTCCAAAATAAGTGATTTCGTTTAAGAATTTTATACTGCCAATTGAATCATAACCTAATTAATTCCAAAAATGAAAAAAACCTCTATCTCCTTACTAATCATTCTATTTATTACTGTAGGAACCATCTTTTCACAAACTTTATCGAAAATTAATTTAAAAGGTACAGTTACAGATACTACTGGCGACAAATTAGCTTTGGCTTATGTGATGCTATTGAGTCCGAAAGATTCTACACTAATCAACTTTACCAGAGCCGACGAAAAGGGCATTTTTGGATTTAGTGGTATGAAAAATACTTCTTATATCCTGAAAGTTTCTTATATCAACTATTTACCCTTATCCAAAACAATTGGTCCGTTCACAAATGAAATAGAAGATTTGGGATCCATTAAAATAAAACCAATCGCAAAGGAATTGATGGAAGTTGTGGTACGAACGGCCCGTGCACCCTTAACGATTAGAGGCGACACAATTGAGTACGATGCACGAGCCTTTAAAGTACCTGCTGGCTCTACTGTAGAGGATTTACTACGTAAGCTGCCAGGCCTTGAAGTAGATGCAGACGGTAACATTAAAGCACAAGGTAAAGATGTAAAAAAATTGCTAGTTGATGGAAAAACATTTTTTGGTGACGACCCAAAAGCGGCCACCAAAAATTTGGGAGCTGAAACCATCTCAAAAGTTCAAGTTTACAATGACAAATCAGAGCAAGCCAAGCTTACAGGGGTTGATGATGGAAAAAAGGAAAAAGCCATCAATTTAGAGTTGAAAGATGAGTTTAAAAAAGGAAAATTTGGCAAAATAACTGGGGCATTTGGTAACGAAGGTCGATTAGCAGGTAAAGGAAATTACAATAAATTCAATAAAAACGAGCAGTTTTCAGTGATTGGGTATGGCAACAATATCAATGAAACGGGTTTAAATTGGAACGATTACGGCGAGTTTAAAGGAAGCACGCAATGGCAAAATGATAATGGGGACTTCGGTTTTATCGCCTGGGGTGATAGAAGATTTTTCTTTGAAGGCGATGGGCTTGGGTATTTCGATGGGCGTGGTTTTACAAAAAATGCAGGAGCTGGAGTAAACTATAATTTTGA
>JAZKGO010000143.1:0-12207 GCA_040385875.1 Bacteroidota bacterium | reverse complement strand
CCCAGAAAAATATTTTAATTATTTTTTGCAATAAATTATCAAGTATTAATTTTTTTTGTATCTTTGCACTCCCATTCAGATACAGCTACATAGCTATTTTACTTAATGTTGGCAGAACATAGTAAAACCTCTGATTTTCAATTTGTTCTAAATGGGAAAACAATTAGTGTTAGAACTGGTATTAGAATTGCAATCACTGAATGCCCAGCTGCAAAACTTAATATTAAGCTACACGGTCCAAACACAGTATTAGTGTGTTTTCCCGTCGCTTCGTATTTACTCCATTCTAAAAATTAAGGTTTTTTTGAATAATCGATTTGATTTTCAAATTAAAATGCCGACCTTTGCAGTCCGAAATTTTGAGACCTCGTGTTCAAAGTTTTAGCAAATCAAAAAAGATTAATAATTACGTTTTATAAAACAGATAAAATGTCCGGAATAATAGGAAAAAAAATCGGAATGACTAGCCTCTACAACAACGATGGTACTATTGTACCATGTACGCTAATCGAAGCCGGCCCTTGTGTAGTAACACAAGTAAAGACAGTCGAAACTGATGGATACAATGCGATTCAATTAGGTTTTGGCGATAAAAAAGAAAAACACACTACAAAGCCATTGATTGGGCATTTTGCAAAAGCAAACACTGCACCAAAACGCAAAGTAGTTGAGTTTAAAGGATTTGAGTTTCCACTTTCATTAGGCGATTCTGTTACTTCAGAGCTATTTGCAGTAGGCGATTTCGTAGATGCAATTGGTACCTCTAAAGGAAAAGGATTTCAAGGAGTTGTAAAACGCCACGGATTTGCTGGTGTTGGAGGTCAAACTCACGGACAGCACAATCGTGGTCGTCACCCAGGTTCAATTGGTGCATGTTCATTCCCATCAAGAGTTTTCAAAGGTATTCGTATGGCAGGCCGCTTAGGAGGCATCAGAGTAAAAATACAAAACCTTCAAGTACTAAAAGTTATTTCTGATAAAAATTTGATCGTAGTTTCAGGATCAATTCCAGGAGCAAAAAATTCATTTGTAATCCTTGAAAAATAGTTGATCTTTTAATTATTCTTAAAATATGGAACTTTCAATATATAATATAAAAGGTAAAGAGACTGGAAATAAAATCAGCCTTTCCGACGAAATATTTGGCGTAGCTCCGAATGAGCACGTTGTTTGGTTAGATGTAAAGCATTTTTTAGCTAACCAACGCCAAGGTACTCACAAAGCCAAAGAAAAAGCTGAAGTGTCACGTACTACCAAAAAGCTTAAAAAGCAAAAAGGTACTGGTGGAGCTAGAGCAGGTTCAATGAAATCTCCTTTGATGAAAGGCGGTGGTAGAGTGTTTGGACCACGTGTAAGAGATTACGATTTCAAATTGAATAAAAAAGTAAAAGTATTGGCTCGTAAATCAGCATTGGCTGATAAAGCTCAAAATGGAAAGATTTCAATTCTTGAAAACTTTACTTTTGAGGCACCCAAAACAAAATCGTATTTAGATATTTTAAGTGCATTTGAATTTAGTAATTCTAAAACACTTTTGATTTTACCTACTATTGATAAAAACATTTATTTGTCAGGTCGTAACATTCCTAAAAATAGAGTGGTATCAGTAGATAGTTTGAATACCTACGATGTTGTAAATGCAGATAGATTGTTGATTTTAGAATCAGCAGTTGAGAAAATCCAAACTTCATTAAGTTAATCTTTAGAGTATCTATTTAGATATTTAACAGAATTAGATAAATACAAAAATGAGCATAATTAAAAAGCCAGTACTTACCGAAAAATACACTGCGATGAATGCAGCTGGAAAGTACACATTTATCGTTGATCCTAAAGCTAATAAAATTGAAATAGCCAAGGAAGTGAAGAAAATGTACGGAGTGGAAGTGAAAAGTGTAAATACACTAAAACAAATTGGTAAAAAAAGATCAAGAAGTACAAAAACTAAAGTAACTTCTGGGTTGACCCAAACTACTAAGCGTGCAGTAGTAACCGTAGCAAAAGGTGAAATAATTGATTTTTACCAAGGTTTATAATTAGCAAGAGTATAGTTAATACAAGTATTCAATAGGTATAGGCACCAGCCTGATAATCTGGACATTAAATGGCAGCAATTAGAAAAATAAATCCAACAACTCCCGGTCAAAGGCAAAGAATTGCCCCGACTTTTGAGGAATTGACGGCTTCAAAGCCATACAAGCCTCTATTAGAGGTGATAAAAAGAACAGGTGGACGTAATAACGACGGCCATCGTACCATGCGCTATAGAGGCGGTGGCCACAAACGTAGATATCGTGTAATCGATTTTAATAGAACTAAATTCGACGTGCCGGCTACTGTTCTTACAATAGAATATGATCCAAACCGTACAGCACGTATTGCTTTGATCGAATATTCTGATGGCGAAAAAGCCTATATCATCGCACCTCAGGGCTTGAAAGTAGGAAAAACAGTAATTTCAGGTACAAGTGTAGCACCAGAAGTAGGTAATACGTTACCACTTTCAAATATGCCTCTTGGTACTATTATTCATAATATTGAATTAAGACCTGGTATGGGAGCTGAAATGGCTCGTTCAGCCGGAACTTATGCACAGCTTTTAGCTCGTGATGGTAAATACGCCACTATCAAATTGCCTTCAGGTGAAATGAGAATGGTTTTAGCAAAATGCCTTGCCACAGTAGGGTCAGTATCCAATGCTGATCACATGAATGTGAACTTAGGTAAAGCTGGTAGAAACCGTTGGTTGGGTCGCAGACCAAGAGTAAGAGGTGTAGCAATGAACCCAGTTGATCACCCAATGGGTGGAGGTGAAGGACGTTCGTCAGGAGGTCACCCACGTTCACGCAAAGGCTTACTAGCAAAAGGTAAGAAAACTCGTGAAAAGAAAAAGAGTACGAATCGTTTAATTATAAGCAGAAGAAAAAAATAATAAATGGCACGTTCATTAAAAAAAGGACCTTATATTGATTACCGCCTTGACAACAAGGTGCAAGTGATGAATGACTCAAGTAAAAAATCAGTGATTAAAACTTGGTCTCGTCGTTCGATGATTTCTCCAGATTTTGTGGGGCATACATTTGCAGTACATAATGGTAATAAGTTTATTCCAGTTTACGTAACTGAAAACATGGTTGGACACAAGTTGGGTGAATTTTCACCTACTAGAAACTTCAGAGGTCACGTTGGTAAAAAAGATAAAGGTAAGAAATAAATAGGAATAGGTTTTTCAAAACCGAAATCTTAAACTATCATATATTATTATGGAAGCAGTTGCAAAATTAACAAAAGTGCCTACTTCACCTCGTAAAATGAGGTTAGTAGCTGATATGATCAGAGGCCAAAAGGTAAATAGAGCATTGGGAATTTTAAAATTCGAGCCTAAAGTAGGGGCTACAATGTTGGAAAAATGCCTTCTTTCGGCTGTCGCTAATTGGCAGAACAAATACGAAGAGGAAAAAATTGAGACCGCAGATTTGTATGTGAAATCAATTTTGGTAGACGGAGGCTCCTATTTGAAAAGATTGCGCCCTGCACCGCAAGGCCGTGGTCATAGGATACGCAAGAGATCAAATCATATTACAATTGTGGTTGCTTCAGATAATGTAGCAGCTCCGGTTCAAGAAATTAAAGAAGCATAAACGTAAAGGAATTATAAAATAACAAAATGGGACAAAAAATAAACCCTGTTAGTTTACGACTTGGTATCGTTCGTGGTTGGGATTCTAGCTGGTACGGCGGAAGAAATTTTTCTGACAAATTAGTAGAAGACGAGAAAATCAGAAGATATGTGCAAGCCCGTATACCCAAAGGTGCTATTTCTAAAGTAATCATTGAGCGTACTCTTAAAAGGATTACTCTTACTATTAATACTGCAAGACCTGGTGTTGTAATTGGAAAAGGTGGTCAGGAAGTTGATAAAATAAAAGAGGAGTTAAAGAAAATCACTAGTAAAGATGTTCAAATAAATATATTTGAAATCAAACGACCTGAGATCGACGCCAAATTAATTGGAGAGGCAATTGCTCAACAATTAGAAGCTCGTATTTCTTTCCGTAGAGCAATGAAACAAGCTATTGCTTCGGCAATGAGGTTAGGCGCTCAAGGAATTAAATTGAAATTGTCTGGTCGTTTAGGTGGTGCTGAAATGGCACGTTCAGAAGGATACAAAGAAGGAAGAATACCATTGCATACTTTGAGAGCAGATATTGATTATGCTATCTCTGAAGCACAAACTGTTTACGGAAAAATCGGTATTAAAGTTTGGGTATTTAAAGGTGAGGTTTACGGCAAACGTGATTTAACACCGAATTCAAACATGGGCCTTCAGTCGACTCCATCAAACGAAAGTCGTGGTGGTGGTAATGACAGAGGCGATCGCAGAAACGATAGAAGAGGAAGAGGTGGAGAAGAGGATAAAAATAAAGCTGGCGGAGCCAACAAAGGAAGAGGCAACTCAGGTGGTGGCCCGAACAGAGGAGGAAAAAGATAATTAGTTTTTTATAATTCATTCTTTTTTAGTTTCGAAATTCAATTAATTAGAAGAAATAAAATACAAATAATATTATGTTACAGCCGAAAAGAACGAAATTTCGTAAGCAACAGAAAGGTAGGATAAAAGGATTGGCCACCCGTGGCCATGAGATTAACTTCGGTTCATTTGCTATCAAATCGTTGGAGCCGGGTAGAATTACAGCTCGTCAGATTGAGGCCGCTCGTATTTCAGTGACTCGTGCCATGAAGCGTGAAGGCCAAGTTTGGATTAGGATTTTTCCTGATAAACCAATCACAAAAAAGCCGGCTGAGGTAAGGATGGGTAAAGGAAAAGGAGCACCAGAATATTGGGTTGCTTGCGTGAAGCCAGGAACCATTTTGTTCGAATCGTCAGGTGTACCTTTAGCTATTGCACAAGAGGCGCTTAGATTAGCAGCTCAAAAATTACCTTTAAAAACGTCATTTATTGTTCGTCGTGATTACGTTGAGCAGGAGTCATAATTAATAATTTTTCTCATTTATTTAAAAATGAAAAATTCAGAAATAAGAAAATTAAGCGCTGAAGATTTAGCAAAGCAAATTTTGGTTGAAAAGGAAACTTTGGATAGATTAAAATTTGCACATGCAATATCACCGATTGAGAATCCATTACGTATTCGTCAGTCAAGGAGATTAATTGCCACAATGAATACTATCTTAACAGAGAAAAACGCTTAATAATTAAGATATAACAGGCTTCATCAACATACCGCTTGAGGCCAATTTTCAACCCAATTTTCAACCAACAATGGAAAGAAATTTAAGAAAAGTAAGGATAGGGAAGGTAGTAAGTAATAAGATGGAAAAATCTATTACAGTAGCTGTTGAGCGTAAAGTAAAGCATCCCCTATATGGTAAGTTTATGAAGAAAACTACCAAGTTGATGGCTCATGACGAGAAAAACGAATGCAGCATAGGCGATACAGTAAAAGTAATGGAAACAAGACCTCTTTCGAAGAACAAATGTTGGAGATTGGTTGAGATCCTAGAGAAAGCTAAATAAGCTAAAAAAATCAATATTTAAATATTATTTTGACGGGTTTAACCCTTAAATATATAAAAAAAGATGTTACAGCAAGAATCAAGACTAGGCGTAGCCGATAATTCTGGGGCAAAAGAAGTACTGGTAATCAGAGTACTGGGTGGTACAGGTAAGCGTTATGCTTCAGTAGGTGATAAGATCGTGGTGAGCGTGAAGCAAGCACTTTCTTCCTCAAGTATGAAAAAAGGAACCGTTTCAAAAGCTGTAGTGGTACGTACCAAAAAGGAAATTCGTCGTAAAGATGGGTCTTATATCAGATTTGAAGATAATGCAGCCGTATTATTGAATAACAACGATGAGCCAAGAGGTACTCGTATTTTTGGCCCAGTTGCTAGAGAATTACGTGAGGCCGGTTTCATGAAAATCGTATCATTAGCACCTGAGGTTCTTTAATCTAATAATATTTCATTAAAAAATGGAAACGAAAACTAATAAAAATCCCAAATTACATGTACGCAGAGGCGATACAGTTATGGTAATTGCAGGAAATGCCAAAGGCAAATCAGGGGTAATTCAACAAATGCTTATTAAAAAAAGCAGAGTAATTGTGGAAGGTGTGAATATGATGACTAAGCATGTGAAACCTAACGCTCAGAACCCTCAAGGTGGTATTGAAAAAAAGGAAGGATCTATACATATTTCAAATCTAATGTTAGTAGATCCAGCAACAGGTAAGCCGACAAAGACTGGTAAGAAGTTGAACGAAAAAGGCAAATTACAAAGATTTTCAAAAGAGACTGGGAAGTTTATTTAATTACAAGCACCCAAACAGAACATTTATATTGAGAGTAATGCTCTCGAAATCGAATAAAAATGGCAACTCCAAGATTAAAAGAAAAATTTAATAGCGAAGTATCAGCTAAGTTAAAAGAGAAGTTTCAGTATCGCTCGGTGATGCAGGTACCTAAAATTACTAAAATAGTAATTAATAAGGGTGTAGGCTCAGCAGTTGCAGATAAGAAATTGGTAGATACAGCAGTGGACGAAACTACTTTGATCGCTGGCCAAAAAGCAGTAGCTACTATTTCTAAGAAAGCTATTTCAAATTTCAAATTACGTGAAAATATGCCAATTGGTGTAAAAGTTACACTTCGTGGCGATAGAATGTATGAATTTTTGGATAGACTTACCACAGTAGCACTTCCTCGAGTAAGAGACTTTAAAGGAGTTTCGGATAAAGGATTTGACGGTAGAGGTAACTATACTCTAGGGGTAAAAGAACAAATTATCTTCCCTGAGATATCGATTGATAAAATTAGTAAGATTTCAGGTTACGACATCACGTTTGTCACTACTGCCGAATCAGATGAAGAAGCATTATCATTATTGAAAGAAATGGGAATGCCATTCGCAAATCAAAGTAAGTAACAGTTACCTTGATTATTAGCTCAAATAAATTAAAAAAACAAATAATTAGATTCTAAACATAAAATGGCAAAAGAATCATTAAAAGCTAGACAATTAAAAAAGGAAAAAACAGTAGCCAAATATGCAGCAAAAAGAGCCGCATTGAAAGCCGCTGGTGACTACCTTGGTTTGGACAAATTACCTAAAAATGCCTCTCCAGTACGCTTACACAATCGTTGTAAAATTACAGGAAGGCCTAGGGGTTACATGAGAAAGTTTGGTATATCTCGTGTATTATTCCGTGAAATGGCATCAGATGGTTTGATTCCAGGAATAACAAAATCAAGTTGGTAAACAAATAAATTTTACATTGTCAATTCAAATTCGTAATTTTGCAAGCCTTTTTAAAAACTGATGCTTGTCGCAAATAATTTACAGCAATGACAGATCCAATAGCAGACTACTTAACCCGATTGAGAAATGCCATCAAGGCACGCCACAGAATTGTAGAAATTCCTGCTTCTAATATTAAAAAGGAAATTACAAAGGTTCTTTTTGATAAAGGCTATATTCAAAATTTCAAGTTTGAAGACTCAGCCGTGCAAGGTACCATTAAAATTGCCCTAAAATACAATGCTGTTACAAAACAGTCAGCAATTGTAGCTTTAGAGCGCATTTCGAAGCCCGGTCTTAGAAAATACCGTGGTTCAAATGAACTTCCAAGAGTTTTAAATGGCCTTGGAATTGCCATATTATCCACTTCAAAAGGGGTGATAACTGATAAAGAAGCCAAAGTGCTTAATATTGGTGGCGAAGTGTTGTGTTACATTTATTAAAAATAAAAGCTGAAAAGAGCTTAGCTCATAATCTTAAGCAATATGTCTAGAATAGGTAAAAAAATTATCAATGTACCAGCAGGTGTTACAATTGATATTGCAAGTAATAATAATATTACTGTAAAGGGTCCAAAAGGTACACTTTCACAATTAGTTGATTCAGATATCACTTTCACATTAGAGGATGGAGTGCTTACTGCCAGTAGACCTACTGAGCAAAAAAGGCATAAAGCAATGCATGGTTTGTATAGATCATTAGTTGCCAACATGATTGAAGGTGTAAGTGTAGGGTACAAACGTAATTTGGAAATTATAGGTGTAGGTTATAAAGCCGCCAATCAAGGAAATATTTTAGAACTAAACCTTGGCTACTCGCATGCTATTTTTATGTCTATTCCTGAGGAGCTGAAGATTTCCACAGCAATGGAGAAAGGTAAAAATCCGATGGTATTTTTAGAAGGAATTGATAAACAATTAATTGGTCAAATCTCAGCTAAAATTAAATCACTTAGAAAAGTTGAGCCATACAAAGGTAAAGGTATCCGTTTTGTTGGTGAGGTGGTACGTAGAAAAGCGGGTAAAACTTCTGGTAAAAAATAAAATAATATTCAGATGAGGGTCGGAAATCCTCACAACTAATAAATATAATGGCAGTTAAAAAATTATCTCGTCAAGCAAGAATAAAAAAGAGTATTAGAATGAAAATTTCTGGCTCTTCTGAAAGGCCACGTTTATCTGTATACCGTTCAAATACTGCGGTTTATGCTCAAATTATTGATGATAGCAATGGCTCAACTTTAGTCGCTTCTTATTCTAAAGAAACTGAAGTGAAAGGGAATAATGTAGAAGCAGCCAATGCAGTTGGTAAAAAAATTGCAGAAAAGGCAGCAGCGGCAGGCATTACAAAAGTAGTTTTTGATAGAAATGGTTATCTATACCATGGAAAAATTAAAGCTATCGCTGACGGTGCTCGTGAAGGCGGACTTCAGTTCTAGAAATTAAATAAAATAATTCAGTTTTTGACAAAGAAATAATCCAATAAGGAAAATGTCTAAAATAAATGCAAAGCCTTTAAAAGTAAATGAAGGTGAACTTAAAGAGAAAGTAGTAGCAATTAACCGAGTAGCCAAAGTAGTAAAAGGTGGTCGTAGATTTAGTTTTTCAGCGATTGTTGTAGTAGGGGATGGCCATGGAGTGGTTGGATTCGGATTAGGAAAAGCCAACGAAGTTACTGATGCTATTACAAAAGGAATTGAAGATGCAAAAAAGAATTTAGTTCAAATTGCACTATTGAAACGTACTATCCCTCATGAGCAAATCGGTAGATATTCAGGTGGATTTGTTTTGATTAAACCTGCTGCTCCTGGTACTGGTATTATTGCTGGTGGTGCGATGCGTGCAGTACTTGAAAGTGCTGGTGTTCATGATATTTTAGCAAAATCAAAAGGTTCTTCTAACCCACATAACGTGGTAAAAGCAACTGTTGCTGCTTTATTAAGTTTGAGAAACCCCCATACAGTGGCATTCCAAAGAGGTGTGAATTTGAATAAAGTTTTTAATGGATAGTAGCCATTAGGCACAATATTAATAATTATAAAGAGCGATGGCAAAAGTAAAAATTACTCAGATTAAGAGCACAATAAAAAAACCACAAAACCAAAAAGATACAATTCAATCTTTAGGCTTGGGTAAAATAAATAGAACTGTTGAAAAAGAATTAAATCCAGCAATTGAAGGAATGATTCGTGCAGTTCAACATTTAGTAGTTGTAGAGAAAATTTAATTTAACAAGCGAGTTACCAATTGGTAGCGTTTAGCAATACTATTATGATTCATTTAAGTTCATTAAAGCCTGCAGAAGGTTCAACAAAAAACAACAAAAGGATTGGTCGTGGTCAGGGTTCTGGTCGTGGAGGTACTTCAACACGTGGTCATAAAGGTGCTCAATCTCGTTCTGGTTATTCTGCCAAACGTGGTTTTGAAGGCGGTCAGATGCCACTTCAGCGTCGTGTACCAAAATTTGGTTTTAAAAACCCCAATCGTGTAGAGTACAAAGGAATCAACTTGGATACTATTCAAAGTTTGATTGACAATACCCATGCTACTGTTGTTGACTTTAATCTATTATTTGAGCACGGTTTGGTATCTAAAAAAGACCTAGTGAAAATTCTTAGTAGAGGTGGAATCAACTCAGCCGTTGAAGTAAAAGCTCATGGTTTTTCAGCATCAGCAATTGCTGCAATTGAACAAGCTGGAGGCAAAGCGATAGTTGGCTAATTAAGATATACTTTATTGCCTTGGTTTGTATTTCATATTAGGGCAAAGATTTAAAATATTGAGCTAACTGTTTTATTTAGCTATCAAAATTTCTCACATTGAAGGAAAAATGAACAAATTAATTACAACATTTAAAAATATATTCTCAATTGAGGAATTAAGGAATCGTATCCTTAATACTTTGTTGTTTATTACTATTTTTAGATTAGGTGCTCATGTTGTTTTACCAGGAGTTGATGCTACAAAGCTTACTAAAGATCAGGGTGGCTTGTTGGGCTTATTAGATATGTTTGTGGGGGGTGCATTTAGCAATGCCTCAATTTTTTCATTGGGTATCATGCCCTATATTTCTGCCTCTATTGCCATTCAATTATTAACAATTGCATTGCCTTATTTCCAGAAAATGCAAAAAGATGGCGAATCTGGAAGGAGAAAATTGAATCAAATTACACGTGTACTGACCATATTTGTTACAGCGGCTCAAGCGATTTCCATTCTATCGACAAATGTTACTATTCCAACTGAAGCCCTTTTGGTTTCAAGAAGTTGGTTTGTAATTTATGGAACGGTATTTTTAGTGGCAGGAACAATCTTCTGTATGTGGTTAGGTGAGAAAATCACTGATAAAGGTATAGGGAATGGTATTTCAATGTTGATAATGATTGGGATTGTCGCCAGATTTCCTGGAGCTATCGTTAATGAATTTACAACCAATGGATTATCGAAAGCATTATTATCTATTATAGAGTTAGTGGCTTTGTATTTTATCATCATGTTTGCTGTAATGCTTACTCAGGCAATTCGCAGAGTACAGATACAATATGCAAAACAAGTGGTTGGTAGCAAAGCGGTGGGTTCAGGCCAAAGACAATATTTGCCATTGAAGTTAAATACACCAGGGGTAATGCCAATTATATTTGCACAAGCTTTGATGTTTATACCATCCACAGTAGCAGGTTTCTTTGCCGAAAAGAGTGAAGTGGCGCAATCAATTTCCACTACTTTTGCCGATTTTACAACTTGGCAGTACAATTTATTGTATGCGATTTTAATCATCGTATTTACATTTTTCTACACGGCTATTTCAATTAACCCAACTCAAATCGCAGATGATATGAAAAGGGGTGGGGGTTTTGTTCCAGGTATTAAGCCTGGCAATGCTACAGCTGAATATATAAGTAATATTTTAGATAGAATAACTTTACCAGGTGCGATTATGCTAGCCATAGTAGCGATATTACCAGGTGTTGCAAGTGTGTTTGGAATTACTAGGCAGCTATCGGCGTTCTTTGGAGGTACATCATTATTGATTTTGGTTGGCGTAGTATTAGATACACTGCAACAAATTGAAAGTTATTTATTGATGCGTCGCTACGAGGGGTTGATGAAGTCTGGAAGAATTAAAGGCAGAACAGAAGATTTAGTAAGAGCTTAGTTAGATAGATATGGTTTACTATAAAACCGATCATGAAATTTCTATAATTAAGCAAAATGGGATATTGCTTGGAAAAACACATGCCGAGGTTGCAAAGCTAGTGAAACCAGGAATTACCACTAGTACATTAAATAAGATAGCTGAAGAGTATATTGCTGACCATCAAGCACATCCATCTTTTAAAGGTTATGTGGTTGGTAGTAAAAAGTTTCCTTCAGCGTTGTGCATTTCAGTAAATGATGTAGTAGTGCATGGCTTACCAAGTGAATATACATTAGTTGATGGCGACATAGTTTCAATTGATTGTGGTGTTTATTTAAATGGATTTCATGCAGATAGTGCTTATACTTACGCAGTAGGAGAAATAAGTGAAGAGGTAGGTGCATTGTTGAAAACCACTAAAGAATCCCTTTATTTAGCTATTAAAAATGCAGTAGACGGAAAGCGAGTGGGGGATGTAAGTTTTGAGGTTCAGAATTATTGTGAATCAAAAGGGTATACGATCGTCAGAGAGTTAGTGGGTCATGGAGTGGGAAGAAACCTACATGAAGATCCAGAAGTGCCGAATTACGGTAAAAGAGGAACGGGACCAAAATTGAAAGAAGGGATGGTAATGGCAATTGAGCCAATGGTTAACCTCGGAAGTAAATATGTGAAGCACGGTAATGACGGTTGGACAATCAAAACAAAGGATGGTCGCCCTTCAGCACATTTT
Organism: Bacteroidota bacterium; assembly: GCA_040385875.1. Taxonomy (GTDB): domain Bacteria; phylum Bacteroidota; class Bacteroidia; order Cytophagales; family Spirosomataceae; genus JANMZR01. The sequence continues at coordinate 22 of JAZKGO010000143.1, read as the reverse complement.
GAACATACAGTAGCAATAAGAA
>JAZKGO010000142.1:20821-28389 GCA_040385875.1 Bacteroidota bacterium | reverse complement strand
TGATAATCAGTATATTATCAAGGACTTAAATTATTTAATGTGGTGATGGACGGAAGTGAACTTTTTGATTTCGCTTTTTATTATTTGCCCAAATAATAGGCTTTAATAGTGTATAAATGCACATTTTATCAAATAAAGAAAAACAAAAACAAACGATAAAAAGAACTGGTGTAAGTAAAAGTGTAAGTAAATATAATTATAAATTCTTTGAATTACCTAGCCTAATAGTTAATTTTATATAAAAAATTACTCATGGCAACAATCAATTTTTATTTAAGTACTAAAGCAGATACTGAGGGTAAAAAACTCATCATGATATTCTTTAGGAAAAAGAAGGAGCAAGTTGTATTAACTACCCAAGAGTCTGTTGACCCAAAGCATTGGGATATGAAATTGCAAAAAGCTCGCTCGAAGCATATGGGCTATGCCTTCCTGAATAATAATCTGAATAAATACAAAACCTTGCTCTTCGAGGCCTATCAGAAAAGGATTACTTTCGGGCAAACGTTGGATATGAAATCTCTAAAGGAAGAATTTGAAAAAATTCTGAATCCTGATAAATTTCAACCAAAAACAGATACATCAGTTTTAGTTAAAAAAATTGGTCTAATAGAATTTGTAGAAAAGCATATAAGTTTAGTTAAAAACAGCAAGAACCCCAATACTATTAAGACCTATATAACATGTCAGAAAGTTCTCCAAGAATTTGAAGAAAAGGTTTGGAAGCGCAAAATTTTATTTGAAGATATTACAGTAGCTTTTTATTATAGATGGAAAGAGTATGTTATAGAAAGCCATAGGTACAACAATAACTCGCTTAATAAATATACAGGAATTTTGAAGTTATTCGTTCGAGAAGCCGAAGAGCTTAATTTACATCAAAATTTTGCCTACAAAAACTCTAAATTTTCGACTCCAAGGGTTGACGTAGATTCGATTTTTCTTACTTCAAATGAAATTGAAACTCTTTTGTCATTGGATTTAACTAAAAACGAAAGATTAGAAAAGGTACGTGATTTATTTGTAGTTGGCTGCTGGACAGGCCTTAGGTTTTCTGACCTTTCCAATTTAAAGGATGAAAATATTGATTGGGATCAACAATTAATCCACATAAGTAACAGTATAAAAACGAGTGCAATTTTGGATATTCCAATACATCCAATTGTAGAGGACATATTCAAAAAGTATAAAGAAAAAACTGATAGCCATATTCCAATTAGTATTTCAAACCAAAAAATGAATATGTATTTGAAAGAAATTGGGGCTTTGGCTGGTTTTTCACAAGAAGTTTCTAAAGTTCGAAAAGTTGGAAATACCAGAACAAATTTGATTAACCAAAAATTTGAATTAATCACTTGCCATACAGCCAGACGTTCTTTTGCTTCGAACAATTATCTTTTGGGGATTCCGCCCTATGAAATAATGGCTATAACTGGTCATAAAACAGAGCGTGCTTTTTTGACTTATATAAAGCTTTCCAGAAAACAACATGCCCAAAGTATGGGTGCTCGATGGAGAAATAACCACAATTAAGGTAAAAGAAAGTAAGAAAAAAGCGAAAAATTGAACTTGCAAATTTTCAATCTATCAAACAAAAGCCATTAAGCATTAATCAAACTGCCCAATCTACCAAATTTTGCTTTTAATATCGGAAAAGTTCATATAATCTTTGTCATTGTTTTACAAAAATAATAATTTCATGGAAAGTACAATGATGATTAACATTCCTATAAATGAATTCAAAAATTTTATGATTGAAGCCATCAGAAATGAAATTCAAGCAATAAAAAATGGTATTGGCCTAGAAAAGGAAGATAAACTCCTTTCGAGAAATGAACTAGCCAAATATCTTGGTGTTACTACTGCATCAATCACTACCTACAAAAATGATGGTATGCCTTTTCTGCTAGTTAAACGCCGACCTTATTTTAAAATAAGTCAAGTCGAAGCTTACATGTTTAAGAAAAAAGAGTTTAAAAATAGATTTTAACTTAATGATTTAATTTATCTAGAATAGTCTTTTCACTCATCCCCAAAATATAATCGCAGGCTTTCTGAGCCATATTGCAGGCTTTGAAAAGTAACTGTTTGTCATTTTGAAGTGCTTTTATCCAAAATTGCAAATAGGCTTGAGTGTTAGAATTTGTAATTTGATTGTGAATACCCACTTTTGAGGCTAACATATAACTGGTTATTTCTGCAACCAATTCTTCCAATGCATATTTTTGGATTTCTGATTTTTTACCAAATTCTCGTTTGAGCCTTTTTTCATGACCTGTAGAATGAGCCAATTCATGAAATAGCGTTAAATAATATTCATTGGAACTATGAAAACTGCTAATCGGAGGCATAAAAACTAAATCGAAAAGCGGTTGATATTTTGGATCGTTGGCTGCCTTTATTTCTATTTTGGGTGCATTTTTGAAATTTTTGATAACCATTTCGGCATCTAAAATTGGTTCGTTTTGAAAAGTGCTTTCAAAATAGGCACCTATTACTTGACAAATATTGAATACATAATGAGCCACTGGTCGGTAGGTATTAATTGTTTCAACCTCATCTTTCTCTAATTTATCTTTAGCATTGTAGGTAACTGGAGCAAAGTAAACAATTCCAATTCCATGTGCACCTTTTTTGAGTGTGCCACCTGCATCGGATATTTGTTTGAAAGTGGCATATCTGGCAATATCAAACTTGTGCAAATAGGTATCAAAACTAGCCCAAAAGGAGTTGAAACCATGGTAATTGTAGCCTGTCTTGGCATTTTGTGGGCTGCCATCGAGCCAAGTTTGTTGCCAAGGTACTTGCCCTTGCTCAAGCATTTCTATTACTTCATTTGTAACTTTTTCGTAAAAGGCATTTACATTCATGTTTGAAAATTAATTTTAATTTTAGTGGCCATGCACCCGCATAGCAATCGCAGGTGGCATTCAAAGCTTTTTTGATCTTTTTCAAGGCCAAAATTGCGTTTACGGTGCGTGAGGAAAAGCAAGGCTAAATGCAGTTTTGCATGTATAGCCTTGAAAAAGTCAAAAAAAGGGTTGTAATTTAGTGCTTGGTAGGTGGGACGATGTTTATTTTTACTATACGATGAGATTATCTTTTCAAATATTGCTTTTGTTTTTATGGATTTTTTTAGGTTGCTTCAACAAACAACCAAAGGAAAAAATTCTAGATCCAAATATAAATATTGGATTTATTGAGACTGTAAAGGCAAATTCAAAATACAATTTTACCAAAATAAAAATGGATACTCTTTCGGCTGAACATTTTAAAGAAATTCCTTTTCCATTTTTCAAAAAATATTACTCTTCAAAATTGAGTAATAGTACAGATGATTTTTCAACCCCTCCAAATGACAATATTTATTGGAGATTCTCTTTTTTGGGTTTTGAAAAAGGGCAATATTTTGATTTTCAAACTATTATCGGCTATTTTGAGGAAGAAGGCATTTTCTTATATTTGGTAAAAATCGATAAAAAAAGTAATGAAGTTTTAACTATTGATGAAATCGCTTATTATGGTGGCGATGGTGGTTATTTCGAAAGTGATATTTCTATTAAAGAAAATGCTCAGACTTTCAGAAATATGCATACTGTTGGTGAAACCGATGAAAGTACTTTGGTGGAGGACACTTTAATAACAAATTTGAATATTTTTGACATAAGAATTAACGTGCTTAAAAATGGAAAGTTGAAAATTGATACAATTAAGAGTACTAAAAGAGTTGAAAAGCAATTTAGTGGTTCAAATTAAATTTTAGTTATTGTTCAAAAACTTCATCTAACCCCACTTCTAAAATTACAACATCCGTCTCAAAAGCATACAATTCCAAATCGTTAGCTGCTTTGTTAGCTTTTTCAAAGCTGGAGAACGATCCAAAGAAAACCATTGAATTTTTGCTTTTCCAAATGTCCGTTTGGAAGAGGTTGTAGATACTGATTGAGATTAGCTTATTCTTTTTACTGTTTATCAAATATTGCTGGATCAATTTTCTAGTCTTGTTCATTATATTCAAAGTTTTGATTGATAAAAATGAAATCAGGATCTAGTGAATTATCTAGGCAAAAGCCAAAGGTGTAAATGTATTCAAGTACATCGGCACGAATCGCAAACAGGTTTCGGTGGTCGTAAATGACCATATCAATGGTTGAAATTTGAGCTTTAATAGATTCCTTAAGAGCTGGTACCTCCCAAATGATAGTGAAGATTTGAATTGGGTAATTTTCTGGTTCAATTGGTTCGCTGAAAAGTGATAAACTATGGCTAAAAGTGCCCATGTTGAAATCGTCTTGGTAAACTGTGAGGTCGAACTTCCATTTTTTGATGAGTGTTTCCATGATTGAAAATGGTTTTTGGTTAGTGGCCTAGCACCTGCTAAGCATTCGCCAACAGCACACGAAAGGATTTGGCTAATTGCAAGAGCAAAATCATTTTACGGGGTGATTGCCCGAGCCAGGCTAAATTGATTTTGTCCCGAATTTGTTCGGGATTCTCTTGAAATTATCCAAATTCATTTCGTAATTTTCGGGTGCTTGTGGGTTTTGGTTAATGTTATTTGCAAGAGCTAACTGGAACTAATTTGCCATTCACTACAAACAACAATATTAGTAAATCATCAAGCGTAAGAGTAAGTCTTCCTTCCGCTTTGAATAATCAAGCTACTGTAAAATTGAGTTTTTATTATCACAATGTTCGCCTAGCATTGCCAAGCCCTAAGGAAGCAGACCTAAAATAGTAATTGGCAATGTTGTTGTAACATCAGTTTCTGCTGGACCCAGCTTATCGTTAAATAAAAGCGTAATTTCAAATTTGAATTATTTTACAGAAAATGGTCCATCTGTTGCCAATTCCTACTTAATTACTTGTAAAGAATTAACAAGGGATGTTACCATTTCCGCTCCAGAAAATTTTAAAATATTTAAAAATTCCGCCTCAGAAGATTTCGAAAATTCAGTAGTTCTTTCACCATTATCAGGTTTTATTATTTCCCAGATTTATGAAACAGAGGTTGTGAAAAAGGCTTATGTTAGAAAGGTTATGGCGAAAGGCTATAATTTGAAGATTGAGAAAATTGGTAGAGGTAGAGGGATTAAACGATAAAACAAAACTATTTACAATTGAAACTTTAAATAATTTTTTCTAAGAAAAAATCAACAACAGTTAAAAAATTCTCTCCAAATCAATTATCGAATCTGTAATTTCAACTCCGTAATGATTTTGAACTATTTGTACAATAATTAAACAAAAGGTAATGTCAAAGTAAAAATTAAAAGGTTTAAGAAATTGTTCTTTAAATGAAAAGTTTAATTTGATTGGAAGGATTTCAAAAAGATCAGATTAAAAGCTAAAATTTTTAAATCATGGTCCGAATGCTGAGAATGGTCGATTGAGCTCAAAACAAAATTATATTTAGAATCTTTATACCGTGCTTCTATTTGAGAAAGAACTCCAATATATCCATTTAAGAGGTCGGTATCTACAAAGTAAAAATCAGCCTCACTTTCATTATCAATTTTAATTGTTGCATAACAAAGTAGGTGATCTTCGCCATCAGGCCTATGATTCAATTCAATTTTAACGTCTTTCATATAATTTGAAGTATCTTAATTTTCTGATTATTTTTACAATATTACATATTATCAACATAAAAAAATATTGTTTGATTGAGTTGAGTTTTTTATTAAATTACACTTCGTTTTTTTTAAATTTAAATTTAGACCTATGTGTTATGCAGTTAGTAACCAGTTATCTTTAGATTTTCTTTCAAAAAAATTACGAAGGCCAATTAAAAATGATATTGGAGAATATAAACAAGAGTATGTTGTAAAAGGCTTTGTAAAAAAAGGCATGCCGCAGCCGCTTCTTCCTGTAATTTCAAACGAAAATCCTGCTGAAATTACATTATATTCATGGAAATTAATACCTCATTTTGTAGCGGCTGGAGAGGTGTACAAAGCAAACACTCTCAATGCTCGAAATGATACATTATTTGAACTAGGCTCTTACCGAAATTATTGGCAAAACAGGTGTCTTATAATGGTTTCAGGTTTTTGGGAACCTCATTATGAAGTTGGCAAAAAAACTTATGAAAGCTATTATATTAGGCCTTCTAACGACGATTTTTTCTATCTAGGAGGGATTTACAGTATAAATAATGGCTTACATACCTGTACTATTATCACAACATCTGGCAGCCCACGTCTGACATGGGTTCACAACGACCCTTCAGATCCAGGAAGACATCCCCTCATTTTATCACCAGACCTTGCCAAAGAGTGGGTTACTGAAAAGTTTGATAGATCTAGAATGGCCGAAATGATGTTGAATTCATTCCCTGATGAGAAGCTTGAGGCATTCCGAACAATTGATGGAGTATATAGCAGTAATGTTGACACCAATCGAATTGAGGCGACTTTACGATATCAAGAGTAATTTGTTAAAAATTATGAGAAAAGTTTATGTTTTAAAAGCACTAATTTCAAGCCTCAATTGGTGAATCATTTCTTTGACATTCATAACACTTAAATCATCTGGCTGGTATTCTTGCGTACAAAAGCTACAAACATGTTCCCAAATTTCAAGAATTTCACCTGCTTTCACTTCATAAGGCTTATAAACTACATTATCTGAATGAAACAAATAAATAGATTCACGCTTTGGTTTTCTAAAAAGCCTCTTATAAACAATTCCATCATTTTTACTTAAAACCACATAAGTTTTACCATCTTTTACTTCAGTTATATTCTCAATATAGCGGCCAATAATAAAAGATTTATCATTATGTGGTGGCATCGAATCACCATCAATTGGAAAGGCTCTATACTTCCCTTTACTTAAAAAAGGTAACTGCATTTGTTGTAATTTCTCAATAAATTCAGGGTCGCCATAACCGCTCAAATAACCCGCTTTTGCCTTGAAAGGCAATATTTCGATATAATCTTTTCCCGACTTATCAATTACAATGGGAAAAAGCACTCGATTGTTCTCCATTTTAAGTAAACTATCAATCGGAATTTTTTCAAGGTCTACATTGATTAAAATATCAATGCTCACATGGAAATATTTCGATATTCTTTTCAAGATATCAAAAGGAGGTTCGCTTTTCCCTTCCTCATATTTGGCAAAACGTACCCTTGTGATAATTAAATCATCGCTAAGTTTTTGTTGAGATACACCTTTTTGTGTTCTCAATAATTTTAGGTTTTCTGAAAAAATCGACATTGATATAATTTGTATCAACAAATATAATATTAATTGATACAAAATGAAATACATTTGCCAAAGGAATATCAAAACAAGCCCTTAAATATTATAAAAAATGCAAAGATCAATCGTACATATGGACATGGATACATTTTTTGTTTCATGTGAACGATTAGTCAATCCCAAATTAATTGGCCAACCCTTGATAATTGGGGGAGGTTCTGATCGAGGCGTGGTTGCATCTTGCTCATACGAAGCTAGGAAATTTGGTGTTCGTTCTGCCATGCCTATGAAATATGCTTTACGCCTTTGCCCTCAAGCATCTGTTATTAAGGGTGATATGGAATTTTACTCAAATAAAT
>JAZKGO010000142.1:0-20721 GCA_040385875.1 Bacteroidota bacterium | reverse complement strand
CAATGCTGTTGAGCCATACACCGAACGAAAATCAATTTCAACTGAAACTACATTTGCGAAAGACACAACAGATATTTATCAAATTAAGACATTAATTGCAGGAATGGTTGAAAAACTCTCCTACCAATTGCGTTCCCAGAATTTTTTAACTTCAACCGTTGTATTAAAAATTAGGTACAACAATTTCGATACTGAAACCAAGCAAGTTAAAATTCCCTATACTGCTTTTGATCATATCTTAATCTCATCAGTTAATGATCTTTTTGCAAAACTATACAATAGAAGAATGCGGCTTCGCCTAATTGGAGTACGGTTTACAAGCTTGGTTCGTGGAGCTTACCAAATCAATATGTTTGAGGATAGTTCCGAAATGCTTTCACTCTATCAAGCGATTGATAAAATTAAAAATCGTTACGGATATAATGCAGTATCCAGATGCTCAGGTGCAATAATTAATAATAAACAGCATTAAAATGTACCTCAATTGCCATTCTTATCACAGCTTAAGGTATGGGACAATCCCGTTATCAGACCTAGTGGAGCAAGCTAAAACTTGTAAAGCAAATGCACTCGCCTTAACTGATATTAACACAGTGACTGGAATTTACGATTTTGTTAAATTATGCAGAGTGGCAGAAATAAAACCCATAGTTGGTGTTGAATTTCGACAAGATAATCAACTTTTATTTGTTGGACTTGCCAAAAATGCTGAAGGGATTGGAGAAATGTGCAGGTTATTGACCAAACATAATTTAGAACAATTGCCATTGGCCAAAAAAGCACCAAAATTTAAAAATGTATTTGTTGTATATCCTTTTGAAAATTTGCCCAGCAATTTAGATGATTTTGAATACCTTGGAATAAAAGCTGACGATTTAACTAAATTATTCAAAACAGAATGGAAAAGTAAAATTGCAAAGTCAGTAATTTTTCACCCAGTGACTTTTCGGACTAAGAAGGAATTTAATTTACATAAAATTTTAAGAGCCATCGATAACAACACCTTACTATCAAAATTAACCGAAAATGATTACTGTAAGACCACCGAAGCATTAATTGATTGTGACCAACTCATTGATAAATTCAAAGAATATCCAATAATTATCAAGAATGCTGAAAATATAATTGATAAATGCAATTTTGAGTTTGATTTTGAGAAATCAAGAAACAAAAAATTCTACACAAAAAGCAAAGAAGGTGACCGACTATTGTTAGATAATTTGGCCAAAAGTGGATTAAAAAAGCGCTATGGAGATAAAAATAAGGAGGCCCAAGCAAGAGTTTTAAAGGAGCTGAAAGTAATCAATGATTTGAATTTTTCGGGGTACTTTCTTATCACTTGGGACATTATTCAATACAGTAAAAGCATGGGATTTATGCATGTTGGACGTGGTAGCGGTGCAAATAGCATTGTAAGTTATTGTTTAGGAATAACAGATATTTGCCCTATTGAACTGGATTTATATTTTGAAAGATTTTTGAATGAAAACAGAAAAAGTCCACCCGATTTTGACATTGATTGGTCGTGGAGAGAGCGAGATTTCATTTTAGAATACATATTTAAGCGATTTGACCCCAATCATGTAGCTTTTTGTGGAACAAATGTGGAATTTAAGTACCGCTCCATTTTCAGGGAAGTCGGTAAAGTTTTTGGGCTTGCCAAAGAGGAATTAGACCATTTGGCAAATTCAAAAGGGAAGGCAATTGAAAACAATTCAATTGTACGTTTTGTGGAAGAATATGGGAAAATGTTGGAAAAATACCCCAATCAACGCAGTATGCATTCCTGCGGAATTCTGATTTCAGAAGAACCAATTACCAATTTTACCGCACTTGAATTGCCTCCTAAGGGATTTCCCATTGTACAATTTGACATGCACGTTGCCGAAGATATAGGTTTCGATAAATTCGATATTTTAAGTCAGCGAGGATTAGGAACTATTGATGAAACTGTTAAAATTATTGAGAAAAATAGGGGGATTAAGATTGATATTACGAACGTTTCGCTGTCAAAAGATGAAAATAAATGTAATGAAGCTTTAAGTATGGGGAAAACTTTAGGCTGTTTTTACATCGAAAGCCCTGCCATGCGTGGACTGTTGCGAAGGTTAAAATGTGATAATTACAAAGTGCTTGTGGCAGCATCAAGTATTATACGACCAGGTGTAGCGCAAAGCGGAATGATGCGAGAATATATTTTTAGGCATAATAATCCAGATAAGTTTGAATATTTTCATCCTGTATTTAAAGAACAATTAGGAGAAACCTATGGAGTGATGGTATATCAGGAAGATGTCATAAAAATAGCCTTACATTATGGAGGATTGCCGGCGGCTTATGGCGATATTTTAAGACGTGCTATAAGTGGTAAAAGTAGGTCTATAAAGGAATTGCAAGCAGTAAAAAACGAGTTTTTCTTATCCTGTGAACGTAAAGGACATCCAATTCAACTATCTGAAGAAGTGTATAGGCAAATTGAATCATTTGCAGGATATTCCTTTTGCAAAGCTCATTCCGCTTCCTATGCGGTTGAAAGCTACCAAAGTTTATACTTAAAAGTGTATTATGGTATTGAGTTTATGGTAGCAGCAATTAACAATGGTGGTGGTTTTTATCGAACAGAAATTTATATTCATGAAGCCAAAATGTCGGGTGCAACGATTCACAATCCTTGCATAAACAAAAGCAATCTAGAAACCTGTCTATATGACAAAGATATTTATTTGGGTCTAATGTTATTACAAGGTTTAAATAGGGAACTTTTAGAATCTGTTATCATCGAACGTGGTGCAAATGGTGATTTTACTTCCATAGAAAATTTTATCAATAGAGTTCCAATTGGCCTAGAAGGTATCCAAACTTTAATTTTTATAGGTGCATTTCGGTTTACTGGCCTTACAAAAAGCCAATTGATAGTAGCCGCCCGAATGTTAATGGTGAACTTCAAAAATGAGAATAGAAACTTACAGCTTATTCAACTACCTACAATAGAATATAAATTACCAACATTAGAACGGTCTGCTTTTGAAGATGCATTTGATGAAATTGAAATACTGAGCTTTACTGTTTCTTGTACACCTTTTGAATTGTTGGAAACCAAATATCGTAGTGATATTTTTGCCAAAGACTTGCTTAAATATGTAAAAAAAGTAGTGAAGATGTTAGCCTATTTAGTTTCAACGAAGCAAGTTCCAACAAAAAAAGGTATGATGTATTTTGGTACATGGATTGATATTAATGGCGATTATTTTGATACTGCACATTTTCCAAAATCAATAACACAGTATCCGTTTTTAGGGGGAGGATGTTATTTACTTTTAGGTATTGTAGAAGTTGACTTTCATTTTCCAACTATCACAATAACCAAAATGGCCAAGATGCCCTTTATATCAGACCCTAGATATTCAAGTGATGAAACTAAAAAATATAAAGTGCATCAAAATTTAAAAGAAGATCAAAGTTTAACTTTTCGGGCACCTTATCCTCAAGATCATGAAATAGGTTTAACTCGTGTTAGAATGTTAAAATGAAAAGATGAAAAGTAATTGATTACGGCCAAAGAATCATTTGAAATTGAGAAAATGGAGCTTGAAAAACTGCCTAAGTTTATATCAAAGAACGAACAATTATCAGAAGGCTACAAAAACCTACAGTTTAACAGTCCTTCGGGTGGTACACTTTCATGCGATTAGGTGGTACACTTTCACCGGAATATATAATGCGACCCGCCAATGTGCTTGAGTACTGCGTTGGCTATTCGTCTCCGTTTATTGTTTCCATTATTTCTTTAAAACTGTTTAGTCCTGCTTCAATGTTTTCAATTATTTCGTTCGCCAAAACATCAGGGTCGGGCAAGTTGTCAAGGTCGGTAAGGCTTTTGTCCTTTATCCAAAAAATGTCAAGGTTGGTTTTATCTCGTTCTATGATTTCGGAATAAGAATATTTTCTCCATCTGCCTTCAGGATTTTCTTCGCTCCACGTTTCCGCTCTTTTGTTTCTGTTTTCTGGATTGTATAGTTTTATAAAGTCCTGTAAATGTTCAAAATGCAAAGGGTTTTTCTTTAGCGTATGGCTTATGTTACTTCGGTAGTCATAAATCCAAACGTCTTTTGTCCAAGGTTCTTTGGAAGCTGGTTTGTTGTCGAAAAACAAAACATTTGCTTTTACGCCTTGTGCATAAAATATACCTGTTGGCAGGCGTAAAATGGTGTGCAGTTCAGTTGTTTTCATCAACTCTTTACGCACCGTTTCTCCTGCTCCACCTTCAAACAAAACATTGTCGGGAAGCACAACTACCGCTTCGCCTGTGAGTTTTAAAAGCGTTTTTATGTGTTGCATAAAGTTCAGTTGTTTGTTGGCGGTGGTTGCCACAAAGTCCTGACGATTGATAATATAATCTTGCTTTTCCTGTTTGCCTTCTTCGTTGGTAATGGTCATACTGCTTTTCTTTCCAAAAGGCGGATTGGCTAATACATAATCGTAACGCTTTCCATTGTCTGAAACCAAAGCATCTGCCGAAGAAATCAAAGTTTCTCCATCTATTTCGCCAATGTTGTGCAAAAACATATTCATCAAACACATTCTGCGTGTGTTGGCTACAATTTCGTTTCCGTAAAAAGTTTCGTTTTTTAAAAATGCTTTTTCTTCTTGGTTTAAGTCTTGGGCTTTGATAAAATCAAAAGCTGCCAAAAAGAAACCGCCTGTACCACAAGCAGGGTCTATAATGGTTTTCATTGGCTTTGGGCGAAGACAAGAGACCATTGTTTTGATTAAGGAACGAGGGGTAAAATATTGTCCTGCACCGCTTTTGGTGTCTTCGGCATTTTTCTCTAAAAGTCCTTCATAAATTTTTCCTTTTATATCTGGTCCCATCAAACTCCATTGCTCTTTGTCAATCATATCTATGATTTTTAAGAGTTTTGAAGGGTCTTGAATTTTGTTTTGGCTCTTTACAAATATTTGTCCCAAAGTACCTTTTTCGCTACCTAAACTGCGAAGCATTTGGTTGTAAAAAGTTTCTAATTCCAAACCACGTTTTTGCGATAGCGTTTGCCAGTCACAAGTTTCTCCATTTGGGTCTTCTTCGCCTTGGCCGTTTTTTAGTTTGGGAAATGGTAATCCTTTATTGTAGGGTGGCTTGTTAAGTTCATCAGCCATTTTTAGGAAAAGCAAATAGGTGATTTGCTCTAAATAATCACCATAACCTACGCCATCATCTCTAAGGACGTTGGCGAAATTCCACACTTTTGATACTATTGCACTTTCCATATTATTTCTTGCCTTTCTTTTTAATGCTTGGTTTCTTCTTCACTTGTTCTTTTGCCAATTTCTCGGCTTGTATTTTTTTGAGCAATTCGCTAGCAGGTTCATAATCTGCTTCCTTTTTGCAAAGTTCTATTTCTGCGTGGCTTAATAGTTTTCCTTCAAAGGCTTTTTTAAGAATGCTTTGGCGAAGTGCTTGGGATTTTTCTATACTTTCGTTTATACTTTGTTCCATTTTATCACAAACAGATAAACGAAATTCTATTTCTTGAACGATTTGGGCTTGTTCGGGAGTTGTTGGTGGAACTAGAATTAAAGTATCAGTTACAGCTTTCATTCCAACATTTCCTTGCCCCACATTTCCAGTTTCATTAGCGAAAAATTGATTTTTAAACGCATCAGTCCAAGTGAAGTAAAGTAAGTATTTCGGATTATTTTTGTCTTTACATCTAATAGCAGCAATTCTTTGATTTAATAATAAATTAGGTTTATTGATTAAAACAGAAAAACCATAATCTCTTTTCCCTTTAGTTCCTGTTTGAGTTATGATTACATCATCAATTTTAAGTAATGCTTTATTTAGCATTTGCTCACTTAATTCATTCAAAAAAACTGGGCTTTCATTAAATCGAATAACTCCAGGTCTTACATTTCCCATTCTCAATACTTGATAATTCCCAGTTTCTAAAAAATCGGAACTTTTAAATGCAAAACCACCAAACGTGTTTGCTATTTCAGATACCCTTTTTTCTTCCCATCCTTTCGGTAATTCTCCCTCTTCTACATTTTCATTTGTAAATCCACCCTCAAACGCCTTTTTCAACACCGCTTGGCGGTATATTTTGAGCTGGTCTTTTGCTTTTTTAAAATTGGCTATGCCGTTGTCTAAATCAGAAAAAAGTTCTTCTGTTTTTGATAAAATAGCATTTTGCTCAACTAATGACGGAAGAAGTATTTTCTTCTTTGCGTAAACCGAAATCCAATACCTTTTGTGTGTATCATTTCTCACTTGATTTACTTGTATGCAGTTGTACACAAACTTCATATTTACAAGTTTGCTCGTAGGCACAAGTATTTTCATTGCAGAAGATTTTACCTTAAATGGAAAATCTACAAATTGGGTAGCTGTTGTAAAATCATCAAAAATTATGGTTGGCAATTCATCAAAAATTCCGTCTGTTTCATTTGTATAACCTTTTATAAATGATTTACCCGCTGTTAAAACTGGTGTCTTATGAGTATCACTATATTTTGTACTTCTTACTATGTACTTGGTTGGCTGTTCGTAGTCCAATAAATCTTCAAATGTACATTCGATACAATCTTCTCTCATTATGATGCTAATTTTAAAATAATTGGGTTTGTGTCTCTTTTTTTGGGTAGAAGACGCCAATTATCACGAAAGGATTTTTAGACCTGCGGGTGTGCCATTCTTTGGTTGTCCCCAAGAAGAAATAAATGTCTCTGTTATTGATAAAATTGGTTTCGTATTGTTCTCGCACTTTTTCAAGGGCTAGTTCAACATCTCCATTAGTACTTTTTAAGCAATTCCAATACAGTTGCCCAATTTCCCAATCTTCAATCATCAGATTGCTAATTTTACCTGCATCGTCTTCAAATTTGTATTTAAACTTATAAGGCACTTTTGGAAAAGATTCTTTTCCCGTATTGTTTTCATTTGGGAACAAGGTCATTTGATTTTGCAGTGCTTTCCAAACAGGTTTCCAATCGTCTTCGTCTTTTTCTATAATCAACATATGTATTTTGGTAGGTTTAAAAGTTGCCAAAGACTTGTTTTTAGGCTCTTTGCTTTCATCAATTAATGTTTGCAAATTAGTATAGACATTGTTCAGGCAAAAATGCTTTCTTAGTTGCCAATTGCTTTTGGTATCAATGGTTTCACCAATAACCAAATCTTTAAATTCATAATCATTTGGTGAGTAGCTTTCGGGTCTAAAATCGTCTGTTCTTTCTTTTAAATTGAGCTCAATCCAAGTATATTTAGTTTGTTTTACTTTTCCCATTGTTTTTAAACCTCGCAAAAAACTTAAGGGTATTGGGTAAATGCGTATCCATTCTCCGTTTTCTAAAACGCCAGCCGTACAAACTAATTCGTCATAGCTTCTAGAAGGAAGAGGATAAGTAGTTACTGTAAGGAGTACTTTTTTGCGAGGCATTATTATAAATGGATAAGTTCATAATTAAATTGAGGTAATTCGCATATTGCCTGAGCTAAGTGTTTGCGGTGGCATTGGCAAATATCCTTTTCAAAACAAGTAATGGCAACACGTTTATGATCTTTAATAAGGTTAAGAATCCTTTCCTGCTCACTCAATGTTTTAGGGATAACTGTTTTTATATAATCTTCAAACAATACATCATAATCTTTTTGGGTATTTAATTCTTTTCTTTTATCGGAAATGATACCAACCTCTGGAATATGCAAAAATTGGATTCCCACACCTTCACAAGCCATTTTTAATTGTGATTTGCTAAAGCCATATTTCATACTATAGGAATTTTTTCGTACATCACACAATACTTTTACATCAGCTTTTATTAAATTATTGATGTATTGTTCTATTGTAACACCTTCGTAACCAATTGTAAAAAGTGCATTTTTAGTAGAAATAGGTTTTTGTTTAACTACCTTTTCAAGTTCTTCTTGATTTAATAATTGATGGGCAATTTTACTATGAATTGCATAATAGGGATAGTTTTTGTAAGTATGTTTTATTAAATAATCAGATGATTTATTGTTAAAATTTTTCTTCAGGTCTAGTAATGCTTTTCTATCACTCTCCGTTAATTCACTCAAATAAGACTGATTGGTTGTTTTTTTCCAATATTTATTCCCTTCATCAACCCATTCGTATTTTTTCATTGTTGCTAAGTCTGCATTGGCTTGAAAAGAAAAGCAACCGTATTTATAAGGCACAAAGTGATAACTTGGATTTTTTTGATAAAATGAAAAAAGCATCAATAATTTTTGAAGTTGAAATTTTTCAAGCTCTCCTCCAAAAGTTTCAATGAGTCCTAGTATGATTTTTCGTCTGTAATACATTTAATTTAATTCTATTTTAAAAACGCAAAATTAAGCATTTACGCTGCTAATACCTCATTTAATTCCTCAATAATCTGTGTCATTTCGGCACCAAAAAGTTGGTACATTCTGCCTCGTCCGCCTTTTTCGTCAAATGGTGTATAGTCAAGGTCTTCTAATTCTATGTGGTAGGAATTTATGACGTGGTTTTTGAGTTCACGAAGCCAGTCCATTTGTTCAGAAGTAAAACGGTTGTGCTGTCCTGCGTTTTGTTTAAAAATCCAGTTTTTAAAATTGTCATCAATCGTTTTATCAAAAGGTTTCAATTCGCTGTCAATACCACAAGCCCTGCGTATCAATGAAACCAAAGCAGTGAGTTCGTCAATAGGTTGTTTGCTTTTTACCTCTTCTAATTGGCTGTATGCCTCCCAAACATAATCAGGGGCAAGCGTTGGTTTGTCCAATTTCAGTTTATCAAAAACTTCTTTTATCATTTTAAAAGTAATGTTTCTGCGATTGTAGGGTTGCTTGTAAAAAATAGTAAGTGCCTTTATTTCGTCTTGGTTTGCTTCCAAATATTCGCTAAAATCTTTTACAATTTCGTTGGCTTTGTCAACCGAAGTAGTGTCCCATTCGGCTTTGATTACTTTGTCAATATTATGGCTGTCTATAATTTGCTCGTGTTCTATTCGCACTTTTTCAATGTAGTCGTTTAGTTTTCCGTTAAAAGTAGCAGCAGCCGTACTTATCAATACTTTTTGAGCCTCTTGTTTGGCTTGTTCTATCAATGCAGGTGTGCGGTCTTGAACAGGTATTGCTTCAATGATTGGTTTTGCCTTTTCGTCAATGGTATCATCATCAAAAGCCGAAAGCAGTTCTTTACTAATTTGTTTTAAGTTTTTGCCTTTGGAATGTTCCAATAGTTTTTCTTTTTCCTTGTCGGTAATTTCTTTCTCCAAACGAATTAATCGGTTTGCTAATGAAAGAAACAAATCTTCTTCGGCAACACCCATTGTAACGGCTCCCAGTAAGTCTTTCAAACCAACGGTTGGTTTTCTTTCCAATGGTCGGCTGTCTGTTTTCTTGGATTTGGTTACGCCTACGGCATCAACAATAATAAAATGTGTTTTGGCTTTGGCGGTTTTAGAAACCATTTGCAAAGCATCTTTGCTTATGGTTCGTGTGCCTCTGCCTTTCATTTGTTCAAAGTAGTTTACACTTTTTACATCTCGCATAAAAAGCAACACTTCCAAAGGCTTCACATCTGTGCCTGTTGCAATCATATCTACCGTAACCGCAATACGAGGATAGTATGAATTACGAAAACGGTTCAATACCGATTTTGGGTCTTCTACTATTTTGTAAGTTAGTTTTTTGCAAAAGTCATCTCCTTCATCAAATTCTTCCCGAATGATTTTGATAATATCGTCTGCGTGGCTGTCGGTTTTGGCAAACACCAAAGTTTTAGGCACTTCGTATTCTCCATTTTCGTCTTTTCTATTGGGAAAAATTTCTGTCATTAATGCCTTTTTATATTGACGAATGATATTACGAATTTGGCTTGGATTCACTACCTTTTTATCCAAATCGTTTTTCAGATATTCGGTATCTTCGTCTTCTTGTGTCCATCGGTTTTTTCGGGTGAGTTTGTCTCGTCTATCCACAAACCAACCTGCTTTTATCACACTTCCTTTTTGTGAAATTTCAGTTTCAATATTGTACACATCATAAGGAACATTTACGCCATCAATGACAGATTCTTCGTAAGTGTATTCGCTCACTACATTTTCCTCAAAGAAACCAAAAGTTCTTTTGTCGGGTGTGGCTGTTAAGCCAATAAGGAAAGCATCAAAATAATCTAATACTTGTTTCCAAAGGTTATAAATAGATCGGTGGCACTCGTCAATCACAATAAAATCAAATTGCTCAATTGGAACTCTGGCGGTATAATCAACAGGGATTGCCTGTTTTTTATTTCGTTGTTGCTCCATCCAAGAATTTTCGTTTGGGTTGGTATCTTCTGCACCTTCGTCCAATTCTTCTCCTTTCAAAATAGCGTACATCCGTTGAATAGTGGAAATACAAACCTGACTATCGGAAGCGATGTAGCTTGAAGTCAATCGCTGCACATTATAAAACTCTGTAAATTTTCGATTGCTGTCATTAGGTTGAAAAGCCATAAATTCCTGTTCGGCTTGTTCGCCCAAATTTTTGGTGTCCACCAAAAATAAAATGCGTTTGGCTTTGGCGTGTTCCAATAAACGATACACAAAAGTAGCAGCCGTAAAAGTTTTACCTGCACCTGTAGCCATTTGTATCAAGGCTTTTGGTTTGTTGTTTTTAAAAGATAGCTCTAAATTTTTAATCGCTTTAATTTGAGCAGGACGAAGCCCCACCTCATTTAAGGCTGGAATATTTAAAAGTCGGCTTCTTAGACTTTTGTCTTTTTGTAACCATTCCGCCAATGTTTCGGGTTTGTAAAACCAAAAAATAGTTCTTCCTCTTGGTTTTGGGTCTCGTTTATCTCTAAAACGTGTAATTGTGCCTGTGCTTTCAAACACAAAAGGCAGAGGGTCATTGTTTAGATATTTCAGTTTAGCAACTGAATATTCTTTGGCTTGGTCTTCGGCAACAGTTAGCTTATGTCCTTCGTCTTCTTTTTTGGCTTCAATAATTCCAACAGGTTTTTTGTCTAGAAAAAGTACATAGTCCGCAAATCCCGAAGCTGCTTGATATTCTCTCACAGCAACACCTTTACTTGCTCCTAAGTCAACTTCATTTTTTGATTGAACTGTCCAACCCGCCTCAACCAACATTTTGTCGATTTTGTCACGGGCTACTTGTTCAGGATTTTGATTTTTATCTAATGTCATATTGTTATCTAACTGTGATGCATTGGATATTTTTTTATGTCTTTAAGTAGCAAAAATTTCATTGTTGGTTATGAGTCTCTTACACGGTCCGATAAAGGTTGACAGATACAAGAAGTTGGCGATTTCGGAGACAAAAACTATCTGGCACCACTATACTTGATGCGAAAATCAAAGCTTCTTTTAACCACTGAATCGCAATTTCTTGTTGGTGCTGTTAGCTTATGTTTTTTAATTGTTTATATAATTCATTCGATGCCTGAAGTCCTGATGCTCCAAAATTGTCTGTATTAATTTGTCCGTTTAAAATATGAATATATGTCAGACGATTATAAAAATAGTCATAAGATAAATTGTTATTTCTAATTCCTTCCGATGAAATGTCTTTGAATAATTTTATTAATGCGTTGTACCCGGTTGTCTTATTTAAAATTGAACTATCATTAAGCCAATCATCAGGTAAGAGATTTTTTATTGCATTAAAATAGTTGTAGAGGATTTTATAAACAATGTGTGATTCTTTCCTTTTATAGAGTGACCAAAATATATATCTTTCGCTGTTAATGCCGAAATCAGGTAACTCAGAAACATTTTCATTTGCCATTAATGCATTTCTAATCTGATAATATTCGTTTTCTGGAAATGTCAAGTCTAAAAGTGGTGAAACAAAAGCGCTTAGTGAAATAAACCCATTATAACCACTACCACCAAATTTGATGCTGTTAAACCAAGGAGAGTCCTTGTCATAATTAAATGATTGAGCAACTTCAATCATCATTTTTTTCGGAGTATAAACCTTGCTATTTAATTCAAGGTTTAAGTTTAATGAAGGGTCAACCTTTGTCTGTTGAGAGTTAATGGTGGAAAATATATTAGCCTGTTCGTGTAATTCGAGATTTTTAAAAATAGAAACTATGAGCTCGAAATTTTCAATAGGATTGTCTCTAAAGCCTTCAAGTCTATGTTGTCCGTCTATAATAGTAAATGTATTTGGGTCTATTCTTAATTCTAACGTATTGTTTGTAACATTTTCAACAAATGCGTCTGTGGTGTTAAGAATAATTGAGTTCGGAAATGTAGCATCAATTGATTTTAAGTAAGTTTTGATTTGGCTGATTTTAGTTTGCTTCAATTCTCTTTGAATGCCTAAAAACTCATAATCATTTTCTATTCTTCGTCTATCCACGAATGACATTTCTAACAATACTGCAGGTGAAATTTTAGCTATATAAAATACACCAATAGGTTGTGTTATTTTAATTGTATTTAATATGGTTGTACTCATAGCTTAATTTGTTTACCGTCAATTTCTGTTGTAGTTGTTCCTTTTCCTTTGTCAGCTCGATAGGTACTAATTGCTTCCACCTCGTCATATTTAGAAATTAGAAGGAGTAGAATGGAAATAGCAAGAGTTGTATATGATCCATACTTATAAATATCAATTTTTATGAAGTCGTTTTTTAATTCAACTTGTATAAGACACAATACGTACAAAGCAACAGAAATAACAATTGCCAAAACGCTCACCACATATGTCATTTCCCTCTTTTTGTCGTTTTGATAAAATAAATGTAACAACGAAGTTATAATACAGCTATTTGTCGCAATAATTATTGAAACAATATTAATGTCAATTACAAATTCGTCACGCCTAATACCCCAGAGAATGAAAATATTCAGTAATGGAATTATGTATGAAATGGTCAACCAAATGGCGGACTTTTTCAGTGTCTTTCCGAAATTCAGAAAGAAGATTTTTATTTTTTCGATTGTCTCTTCTTTTATCAATGTTATAGGTTTTATTTGTTATCGTAGTCGTCTTTTAAAATATCAGCTAAAGGCTGCGGCTTGGCGATGTGGTGGAATTTGAAAACCGTCAGCCCGAACCGTTGCTGAGTAAAGTTACAAAAGTTGATGTTAAATTCTACAGCTTGGCTTTATTCGTCGGCTGGAACTTAAGCTGATTGGCGAGCAAAAGTTTGAGAATATATTCGTTGCCCCGCCATATTGCCAAATACCATCTTGGGCGTTTGTTCTTGTCTACTCGGCAATCTGTAGTTCTTTTCCTGCAAATGTTCCGTATGATTTTCCTGATACTTTTCCTTCTTTGTAATAGTCAGCAAGCATCTTTAAAGCAAGGTCAATATCGCCTTCGTCTTCAATAAAGAGTTTGCCATTTTTTAGCTTTACTTCAAAGCCAAATTCTTTTGCAACTTTCTCCATTTTTTTTATTGTTTTTTTATCAAGTGTACGGTAGTTGCCAAGTTTGGAAAGTCGTACCAATTTTTTATGAATTGAAGGATTTTTTTCAATCTGCTGTGAGATTATTTCAAGACCTTCTATCATATTTGTTGCTTCAAGTTCTGCAACTACATCAATTGCCTGGATTTTATATTCCGCTTCAAGTCCTACAATTTGCTCGAATTGTGTTTTTTTGGTAATGTAGAATGTGTCTCCATAATAAACGCAATCTACTTGTTTGTCAAGGTTTACGGTTTCACCCTCAATTAATTCAAGTTGTTGAGCTTTGACATTAAAAATTGTTCTCAATGCTTTTTGTGCAACATTTAGTTTGTTGCCATCCTTTTCATTTATTGCTACTTTGCTTGACAGTATTTTTCTAAATGTGTAAATCCATTTATTCTCTTCATTGTCTTTGTTATAAAAGCCAACGCAATAAGCCCAAAGTTCTTCTTCCTCAATAATTTCTTCAAGGCTGACAATTTTGGGAACTTTAGACTTTAATTGATTGTTTACAACATCAGAAAATGATAGTGTTTTATTTACCATTGGGTATGTAAATAGTTGCTCACTGTCATCCGTAATCACATCATATTCGTGCAGCTCACTCTTTCTTGAAATAATATAGTTTAATTGTTCAATGGTTAAAGAATAAAGATGTTGCCTAATTTCGTCGTCAACATCAATTTGATACACCTTAAAGTCAAACTTGTCCAAAACCTTACTCAATTTGCTTTTTACATCTTTTTTTAACACTCTCGTTATAAAATAGAGGTAAGTGTTTTTGACTTTTACGTCTTGCAGTTTTTCTAAAATTTCTCGTAATATCATTGTTTAGTTGTTGTCAGTTGCGAAATATAATTTGTGTCCAATTTCATAAAGTTTAATTTCTGTATCCTCTTGTAAATATTTGTCCTTTGAAATAATTAATCCGTTTTTCGTTTTTGAATTTTCCTGATATTCAATTTCGTAAATGGCGAACTTAATACTCAATAAAGGATTTATTAGAAGCAATGAAGAATTAATATAAATGCGATAAATTATATACATTAAAAGTAAAACTGAAAAGCATTCATACCATCCGTTAAAGCTTTGAAATAAAAATGGAATTATGTAGGTCGCAATGTAACCAATTGCTTCACTGTTTTTATTCTTAACATCTGTCACTGTAATTGGGAAACCGTTTTGAGCAACCCTCTCAATATTTCCTATTGTAATTTTATAACCAATCCAACCAATTATAGAGCAAGTTGTTAAAACTAAAGTAAGTCCAAATTTTAGAAAAAAAGTCTTGATACTTACAAGGGAAAAACCTGCCCAATTTAAGTAGTCAAAATTTTCAGAAACTTGTCTAACTGCAATTAGAAAAAACAATGGCAGATATGAAGTAACAAACAATGCAAATTGTGCAAGTCCGTGTAAATTATTTGATTGGCTTCTGTCTGTCATTTCATTTTAGTAGGGTGGTCGTGTAGCATAACGCCATACTATTGTATTGGCTTGATTAAATTGGTAAATGGCTGAATAATATAAATATAGAACAAATTAATATGTTACTTATTTTTTAAGCCCTGCCATTTGCTTGGCTTTTCATTTAAGGCCGCCAATTTGTTATTTACTATCTTGATTGATTGCTTCCAGCTTTTCGTTTAGCTATATTACATCATCATAGTTCCTTTATTTTTTTGAACTAAAATTTACCATACTGTTACTCTAATTACTTTCCCTTCCAAACAAAAGTAAGCTCGGATTTAAGAAGCCTTTTAGTAATTTTTTGCAGTCGGGGCAATTATCGTAATTCATGTTTTTAGGTAAGAATTTTTTAAGTGGCTTAAAAAGTAAAGTATTCTAGCAAATATACTAAACTTGATAGATCAATTAATTCCATCGGTATATATTTTATTGAATGGTTATTTCCTAGTTCTTTTTCTTATTCATTTCACTAATAACTGCTTTATCAGAATATCCTAACTTTATACAAGTATGGTCGCACCAGCAAGACCGCCAGTATTCATAATTACTTAATCGCAAGTGCTTAGAATATATATGAATGTTTTTAGAAACGTCTGCCAATTCTTTTATTTTTTTATCGATATTATTTATTTCGACTTATTTATTTCGAACTTTTTAACTTATTTGGATAATTTTTTGCTGTTTATTTACTTGGAAATTATGACGATAAATTATTCTTTAAATTTTATACGTAACGACTTGATTAGTAATGGATTATAGGTTCGAATCCTGCCAGGATTCGAAAGTTCGCTTGTCAGTTGTTCGTCAGTTGTAATTTTTCATTTATTATATAGTACTGATTATAAGGTAAATATAAAAATAGTTCGAATCCTGTCGGGATCACCAGAGTTCTTTCAAATTTCTTTAAACCCTGTATATTCCAATGAAAGGGGGCCAGGGATTCCAATCGAAAGGGGGCCACTTTTGGGTCTGATTTTTTGACCCATTTTTTGATGATTTGTGGTTGTTTTTTCAAAGATATTTAATTGCTTTCAATTTTTCTGTTTTTCCTTAGAGATTCTCCTTTTAATTCTATTCGATGAGCCTGATGAATGATTCGGTCGATTATTGCATCTGCAATTGTGGTATCGTTTATGTACTGGTGCCAGGCGTTTATAGGCAATTGCGAGGTGATAATGGTGGCGTATTTATTATGTCTGTCTTCAATAATTTGCAAAAGTGCAAGCCTTGCCTGTACATCCAGCGGAGTAAGTCCCCAATCATCTAAAATAAGCAGGTGTTTATTTTCAATCCTTTCTATTTCTTTGCGGAACTGGCCATCGATTTTATTAGTACTTATTTTACCCAAAAGCTTTGGCAAGGAAAAATAGGCTACTTTTTTACCTTTCAAACAGGCTTGATTGCCTATCGCCGAAGCAAGGTAGCTTTTCCCACAACCTGTTGATCCAGTGATAATGAGGTTTTCGCCTCGATCAATAAAACTACAATCTGCAAGGTTATTCAAGATTTGTTTGTCGAGATTGCGGTCTTTCGAGCAGATAATCTCACTTACTGAGGCTTGATAGCGGAATCGGGCATTGGTGATGGATAACTGTGTTCGCCTGTGATTACGATACAATTCTTCGGATTCTATCAGTTGTACCAGCGCCACGGCTGAGTCGGGCTGTTGATGAATAGGCATTTGCATTATGGCTTCAAACTGATTGGCCATGCCCGTGAGTTTGAGCCTTCTGAGTGTTTGTAATGTGTTTTGATTGTCCATTTTACTTTTTTAATTGTGTGATTTTTTACTAAAAATTCTATTTTCCCATTAGTAAACGTATGTGCCGAAGGACATAGGCCACCTTTGTGTGTGGGTTTTTACTGGTAGGCTGCTGGCCCTCTGATATTGTACCGATTGCCCTTTATGAGGCCTTTGTTATAAAAGCAAAGAAAAAAGGAAAGTAGAGATAAATCATAACCTTAGAAGGCTGAAAATCAAAGCAAAAGAGTTTTTGAAAAATAAAACAGGTCAAAAGCTTTACCACCGAAGGTGCATAGGGCCAGAGCCAATATTTGGCAATTCAAAGCAAAATAAAAACTTTAAACGTTTCACTTTGAGAGGTTTACTTAAAGTAGCAATTGAATTCAGACTGACGGCCATTGCCCATAATTTAGCAAAATGGTCTAAAAACTATTTTTTAGCGAAATTGACACAAAAATGCTTTGTATTTAGGGAATAAGTCGGTATCAAAAAAATTGAAATTACAAAGAGATCAGATAAATTTGTAAAAGAGAAGTATAAAGTTGGAGGTTTGGTCAAAAAAGAGGCTGCCCTTTTATAGACAGCCTCTTTATATCAACAGAATGATTGCTTAATATAATTTTATAAGTTTAATTATTTTCCTGTTTTTTCCCTGTACCACTTCTACTATGTATATACCGGAAAAATAATTGTGACCGATCCTTACTTCTTGACCTGTATTAATATTATTCCTTAGTTCAATCACTTTTCCATAAATATCAATCACTCTTATGCTTACCTTTTCAAATTGTTCACCAGTTACATATATCCCGAAATCTGTTGTTGATGGATTGCTGAACACTTTCACATTAAAAGTGGCCGGTTCTGCAATAATCGCTATCACATTCTGGCTACCATTCATTTTAGAAGATTTCTTTGGATTCTGTATCACAATAGAACCACCACCCAATACGGTTGAGGCATCTGCATTTTCTGCTGCATTCATCTGGTTGTCATAAACAATAGCATCTGAGTTGTTCTTATCCCAAATCTTGATGCGGAACTTATCGTATCCACCACCACCGCTTACCTGACCATCAATGGCCGATACCATGAATCCATAATTACCTCCACCATTAATGGTACCTGTTCCTTTGTAGATGGCTCTTGCACCGGCTATTACCAATGAACCTGGATTATATGAAGAACTCTTGAAATTAAGGTCTCCTGCTTTGAACTGGAACTCGGTATTACCATCCGGCACATTAGATCCTTTCTGATACTTGGCTACAAACCCAAAGTTTGCTTTACCTTCTGCAGCCGCATTATTAAGATAATTTCCAGGTAAAGAATAGAACCAACCACCTCCGGTTACAAATCCTCCGTTGGGATCATACACTGGCAAAAAAGCAATGGCTTCTGCACAACCATTATCCATCACGGCTTTCACCTGGTAAAGATCAGCTGGCAACCCACTTATATTAAGAGTTGCCACTCCTGAGGCATTGGTAAAGCTTGTACCTTTTAATACATTATCTAAATAGAATGAAACCGATACATTCTCCATATTGGGTGTAACTGTTGCGCTAAGTACAGCGATGTTACCTAATGCTACAGGATTGCTGCTGGTACTGGCATCAATGTTAAAATTCAATACTGTTACTTTTCTGCAACTGTTTGCCCAGGTAGCTACATCGCAAGCGGGGGTTCCTGTAGGATCTACGATAACGGCATAGGTTCTTGATGTAGTTAATCCCAATGGCGGATCATAGCTGCTAGAGGTTGCCCCGCTGATTAATGTCCATCCGGATGTACTTGTTCCTGTCGGACAAGGATCTGAAACTCCATCTTTATAATACCACTGATAATCAAATGAACCTCCAATCGCTCCACCTGATGGCGCCATAGAGAATGTTATATTGGAAGGATCGCTACCATTGCACATGGTTTGATTACCGCTTGCAACAGTGCCAAAATCTACGGGTGTACAGCAATTTGTTGCAGCAATAAAAATTACCGGGTTGCCCGAATAAACAGATACGCAGGATGGTGCACTCTGTGACCGTACCGCAATATTATAATTCCCGGGAGCAAGACCGCTGAACACATTTGTTATAAACCAATTTGCTCCTCCATCAATACTGTATTCCAACGTGCCGGAACCTGATGCATTTACTATAATTGTTCCAGTAGGTGTAACACAGGTTGGTTGAACAACTGTGGGTACATTTACAATTGGTAATGGGTACACTGTAATTGTGTAGATATTGGAGGATGCGGTATTAGTTGTCAGACAGGCTCCGCCAGTGACAGCAATATCACATGTAACAGCATTACCATTAGCAAGTGTTGTGGTAGAATAAGTATTGGCTACACTGTTCTGAACACTTGTTCCATTTACTTTAAAATCATAATTGATGGAGCCGCCACCGTTATCGGAAGCCGTTGCAATAAATGTTACAGATGTTCCGACACAAATAGCACCTGAAGTTAAAGCAGCAATGCTCACGGTTGGAGTAAGGTTGGCATTAACAACAACACCTAAAATACTGGCTGCACTATATTCACAGCCATTAAAAGCTTGAACTGTTACATTTCCAGATACAGGAGTTCCAAAATTTACTGCGAGTTGCGTCTCACCTTGTCCACTGTTAATTGTAGCCCCTGATGGTACAGTCCATAGATAACTAATTGCGCCAATCACAGGTGTTATAGAATAATTTACTCCGTTTGCTCCAACACAAACCGATGTTGAACCTGTGATAGTTCCTGTATGTGCTAATGCGGGTAATATTGAAAATATCCATCCGCTATTACCACCCAGATCTACAGAATTATAAGCATTAAATGTGGCTCCGCCTGTAGTCTTTATATCTCTCATATGAATGTTAAAACCATTGACATCACCGCTTGTCTTAGTAACTGTTGCAAAATTTCCGTTTGTATTAGATTGTAATAATATATAGGAAATACAGCTTCCTTGTATTTTCCAGAGGTTTTGAATAGTTTGTGTCTTTCCATTTTCCAATACGTAGGTTTTCCCGGCAGCCAATATTAAATTATTAAAGACATTATTCCCAAATATGCTGCCACCTCCGTTGAATGTTACATCATGAAAAATAGTACCCGAGCTACTTTGGAGACCTGAAGATGTATTAGGATTTGTAAAATTAAGGTTGTAATAAGTCTCTGTTCCGGAATTGAATGCTTCAAAAGTGGCTCCTCCTACGTTAATAGTTGAAGTTCCTGAATTAAATGTCAAATTACTATGTGCAACGCTCCAATAAAATAAATTCAAAGTAGAGGAGCCCAACGTCAAAGTTTTTGGATTGCTATTCTGTGAAATAAAAGATCCACCGGTAACTGTCTGATTATTTGTGTTTAATGAACCTCTCTGAAACGAAATAGTATACTGAGCTGTAAACGCATCCTGTAAAATCCAGCCTCCAGTTCCCAGAAAATATATAATCTGCGCAGACTGCCCGTTCATGGTAATGGTATTTCCAACGGTCGTTGCCTGAAATTCAATCGACCCATTGAAAGAAAAACTCATTGCTGATATCAAAGTTAATGAGCCATAAATTTTTAATATATTCGAAGAATTACCTGTTAAGATTGGAGTATTGATAGCTCCTGTCCAATCCATACTATTGCAAAATGCAGTTGATACATTAATGGTAACTGTCTTGGATGAGGGTGTAAAACCAGAATTAGCATCAAAAAAAACATCATCAAATGCTGTGGGTATACAAGTCCCTGCTAAGCCGCCACTACTTGCGGACCAATGATTTGGATCATTCCAATTCCCACTCCCACCCACCCAATAGAGGTTTTGAGGAATAGCTGTATTTATCGTCCAGCCAGTATTATTACCTAAATCAACAGCATTATTTGCGATAAAACTGGCTCCCCCGGTAGCATTAATATCTTTTAATGAAACATAATTAACCATTACACTTCCGCTGGTTTTACTGATTGTGGCTTGTGAGCCTGAATTACTGGATTGGATGGCAATTATTCCGTTACAAGTGGCGCTGGCATTTAAAGCTGAAGTAATAGTTTGTGTCTTTCCATTTTCCAATACGTAGGTTTTCCCGGCAGCCAATATT
>JAZKGO010000141.1:0-11544 GCA_040385875.1 Bacteroidota bacterium | reverse complement strand
CACTCAATTACATATTCAAAATCAGCACGAACGGCATTACGACTGCTCATTAAAGTGGCTTCTCTCTTGTGAAACTCAGGATGACTCAATACAATCTCTCCTTTTTGCAAACCCACCAAAATGTATTGCCCGCCATGTGCTAAATATCGAAATGATTGATTAATCGCTTTCAAATTTCCTGTAGCATCGATAACAACTGTCGCCATATCTCCATTTGTAATCTCGAAAATCCGATTGGCAACATCCTCTTTTGCAGGATTTATCAAATGTTTAATTCCTAATTTTTCTTTGCAAAAATTGAGTCGGCTCTCGTTGACATCCATCACCATCATTTCACAACCCGTGATTTTGGCAAATTCGATTATGCCCAATCCAATTGGTCCTGCTCCCACAATAAGTACCTTATCATTTACATTGATTTTAGCTCTTCTAATGCCATGCACACCAATTGCAAGAGGCTCAATCAAAGCCAATTCATCATAACTTAAGCCAGCCCCATGCACCAATGAATAGGTGGGAACAGATATATATTCGGACATGCCGCCGTCGATATGCACCCCAAATACCTTAATATCTGTACAACAATTAGGCTTTTCGTTTCTGCAAGCGATGCATTTGCCGCAATTAAAATACGGAATAAAAGTAACCATTTCGCCCATCTCGAAACCAGAATTAGCTTCAATAGCTACTATTTCACCTGCTAACTCATGCCCCAAAATTCGTGGATAACTAAAGAACGGTTGAGTACCTTCAAAAGCATGCAAATCTGTACCGCAAACCCCAATTTTTTTTACTTTGATAATTGCCTGACCTGATTCTAATACAGGTTTTTTACCAGACTTATATTCAAATTCTCCAGGTTTATTACAAACTAATTGTCTCATTTTAATATTTTAAATTGAAATTCATTTACACATTGAACAATTCCTTAACTGCTTGAAGATCAATTTTATGGGCTTCTACACCATACAAATTTCCGCCAGTTTTAGTCTCAATACATTGTTCAATTACTAAGTGAGGACTAATTTTCATTTTTTTCAATTCTCTTGCAAATCTTGGATAATCAATGTCTCCTTTCCCGAAGGTTTCGGACCAAATACTATTAACCGATTGTCTCAAATGTAACACCAATAATCTATTTCCATACATTTTCAATACATCAAATACGGCCACTTGCGAATCCATTGACCCACGATAGATCCAATGTACATCCATGCAAAACCAAACATGATCTCGTGTAGTATTCTGCATCATATGATGAAATTCTCTTGCACCCGCACTCAGCTCCACATCATGAGTATGATAAGCCAAAGCAATCTTTCTCTTTTTTAACTCCCTACCCAATTTTTCGAGATTTTGGGCTTGCACTATCAATTCAGCATCAGATTTCAATAGATTGCTTCCCCATTTTAAGGGTGTGGGATTGGTTACAAATATTCGTGTGCCAAATTTTGATACAGTATCAGCAATAGCTAGAATTTGAGCTATTGATTTTTCGGCCTCAGCTTCACTATGCAATAAACTATTTACATAAACTGAAGGCATTGAAATCTGATGCTTTGAGAGTGCTTTCCAAATGGTTTTCGCTTCGCTTACAGAGGTAAGGCTTGGCTCAAAGGCTTTTATACCAGTTTTTGCCAAATCAGCCAGACAAGTATCCCAATTTTCTCCCCATTTCTTATTTTGCCGATTGTAAAAAGTAACCCAATCGTAATTACTGCAAGCTATAGGATGGTTTCCTAAAAAGGAATTATCAGAATCTTTAACAATTTTGGGCAAAACCATAAAGGCTGGCAGACTGCTTAAAAAACTTCTGCGATTGGATTGAGTCCTCATTATTTGCGTTTTAAATTTCTGGCTATTAAATAAAGAATGATTAATGTAATTGCCATTCCACCCAAAAGATAGAAATTCCAAAATGATTTATTATCCTCCTCTGATTCGTGAATCACAATCAAGGTATTTATTTTCTGATTCTCTAAAACCTGTTGCTTCCCTCCTACCCAAGTAATAATTATTTTGTCAATTTTTGACATTTTCCCCAATCCAAAATGAGCAATGGTCGAATTTTGAGAAAGATGGCTTGAAGCCCCTCCATCAATTTCACGGATCATTTTCAGATCGGCACAATGCACCTCAACCCTCGCTCCAATTCCTTGATTATCAGCTATTTTACCTACCAATTTTACTTTTAACCAATTCCCTTTTGTGGAATCATTTCTGAAAAGTTTGGTGACTGAACTAACTGGAAAGTTGGGATAAACTGGCTTTTCATTCACCACCAAAATATCTAAATCCCCATCATTTTCCATATCAAAAACGACTGAACCTCGGCCAATTCCATAGTCATTGATTCCATTTGCTCTGGCCATTTCAGTAAACTTACCCTTATTGTTTTCAAAATAATAATTGGCCATCGGGTTACAATTTGGATTTAAATCCCCATTACAAACATACAAGTCCTGATCGCCATCCTGATCAAAATCAGCAAAATTAGCCCCCCAACTGATGGCAGTCAGACCAGTCCCTAATTGGTTTGACATTTCCTCAAATGGCTTACCATCCCCTTTATTGACCATAAATTTATTAGATCGAATATTCGTCACAAAATAATCAAGCCATCCGTCATTATTATAATCACCAACAGCCGCTCCCATTGCATTGATTTTTAGATCCATTTTCATTTTCTCTGATATATCAGAAAAAGTTTCTCTTGGGTATTTATTTTCCAATAATAAATTGGGTGTTCTCTTATAACCAAAATCATGAATTACATATAAATCCTGATCACCATCATTGTCAAAATCAGTGAAAATTCCACCAAACCCGAAACCTTTATGAGTTAAATCGTAGCTTTCATAAGCATCTTCAAAATATTTGCCTTCCTTATTTAACAATAAATAACCTTTAGAAATCTGATTAGCACCCACCAAGGTAGCGTCATTAATTACACTCAGTTCCCCTTTAAATTCATTAAAATAATTACCTATATAGAGGTCAGGCCATCCATCGGCATTGAAATCACCAAATGATGCTGAAGTACTAAATGAATTCATTTGATCCATTTTGTATTCCTTGGTGGCATCTCTAAATTTGCCATTACCCAAATTCACAAAAAGCAAATTAATGGCTCTTGGAATTGGTTTCTTATCACCTTTCGTGGTAATAGTTGTGATAAAAAGATCTCGAAATCCGTCTTTATTTACATCCGCTGAAACTACTCCTTGAGTCACATATTTTTTGGTAAGCTCTAGTCCCGACCCTTCAAAAACATTGGTAAAAGTTCCATTTTTATTGTTTTTGTAAAGGCCATCCGTATTCATTCCGCTAGTGATATAGAGGTCCTCAAATCCATCATTATCATAATCAAAAGCGCAAGCACCTCCACCAAACATCCCTTCAAAAACGACAAATTGGTGGTCGATTCCAGCTTCTTTGGCAATGTCTTTAAAAGGCGTTTGTGAGGTTAAATTACTTATAATGAGTAAGTTGAATAATATTATAAGGGTAATTTTCTTTGAATTCATTAATCAGTTCTCTTTATATTCTTAGTTTTATCAAGCTTTAATGCGTCCTTTGCATTCAAAGCGGTTACTACTTTTTTTCCAGTCTGTAATTCTAATTCTTTTAGAGCAACTTTGGCTACATTACCACCTTGCTGTGCTACTTTTCGGCTGTCTGAAAAGGATTTAGGATTTACAGCTTGTGAAATATCCTTTGTGGAAGCCTCCGCCAACATATTCCTATTTACTTTTTAAAAGAATAAATTTCACTTTTAATTACAGCTTATAAAATTACTAGTTACAACAAATTTAAACTAAATGGCCGTAACTAAAAGTGATGTGTTGGTCATATTGTCACGAAGGTTTTCCTTTTTCAAACCTTTCAGTACTTTATACTCTTTTGTAGTTTTACCAGCCCAAGTCTTTGTTATAATGTCGGTAAGTGTAGCAAATTGAATGCCTTCTTTTACTCCTCTATTTTTCCATTCATCAGTTAACTCTTTTCGAATTTCAATACTTTTCAATCGCTGATTAATCCAATTTTCACTATAACCCAATTGCAAATATTCATGCATGGCACGGTCAATTGTAAGTTCTGGATCCTGCATTTCATCTATCCTTTCAGTAGCTATTTTGGCTAACCAAAGCTTAAATGGTTCAGCTTTTGGGCTGGGAATTGATTGTATTAAACGGAAAAGCTGCTCAGTATCAGCCACATCAGTTTTGTAATATTTTCCATCTGAAGAAAGCATTTTCAGTTGACTACAAATTGTAGTCAACTCACTTCCCTCCTTTTTTAAGCGTAATTTTAAAACACTCCAATATTTTCTTGCATTTGGACTATCTGTCAATATTTCAACTACATCAACGATTGAAACAAACCATTTTTCAAGCTTTTAATCCCAAACAGTTCTTACACTTTTCTCATTAAAAACTTTTATACTGTTATTCATGTAACGTTGTGCTGATTTTCATTACTTTTTCCATTTCAATTTATTAATATTCTGGCCAATTTCTTTACCCTTGATCAGCCCTGCCTCATTGTCTTGAGGAGTATGAATCCCTCCATAAAATCTAGAATTAGCCGTTTCATTGGCAATCTCCCAAAACGAGCTAAATTTCCTAACCTTAAAATCCACATTCCTAATCTCATCTCTTTTCCGACCCACATGAGTACTGTCAACAATAATAATTTTTGGGCCAAATAGGTCAGTTAAAATAGTAGCTGCCGCTGCTGCCTGTATCGCATGACCCGATGGAAAAGCGGGAAAAGGCGGGTCTGGCCAAAATGAAACCCATTGATTATCAATATGTTCTGTAATATAAGTATTGGGCCTTTCAGAAAAAAAATGATATTTCCATTTCCAACAATTTCGAAAAGCATCGGAAAGACCCATTCCTAGTTTAGCATAGGTTTCTGCACATTTTATCAAACTAGCTTTTTTATTTTTGAGTACCAAAGAAGCCAAGAAATAGGAATGTCCTGGTGGAGTTGGCGTTTCATCGGGGTCGTCGCCCCACCAAATGGCTGCTTCTTTTTCTGCCTGAGTAAGTGTTTTTTGCTTTTTATACACTGCCAAAAATTGTCTGTAATAATCAGATTTTGGATCAACACTAAATGGTATAAATTTTGGGTCAGGTATTATCGAATTTTCTTTCAGAAAAGTCCTATTTTGGCCCCAATGAGGGTGTAAAGGAAAATGACTGATTGATTGACCATACAATGGAGGTTTCCATCCGCCTGGCTTTTGATCAAACTTTAAAGATTTATCGAAATTTTTCAAATAAGCCCTATGGCCCCCATCGGTTTTTGATTTTTCAAAAATTTCAACAGCCATACTTTTACCATAATCCTTTGACTCTTCAAAATCGTAGATTTTATTTTTATTGAAGTACTTAGTTGATTCAAAAATTAAATTTTCTAATGAATCAATCTTGAATTTATTATAATCTGATGTCTGGTTGTAGATGCTTCTTAGAATTTCAGCTTGGCCAGCATTTAACGAAATAATCCAATTTATTTTTTGAGGCGAAATAGTCTTAAATAGTGGCTTATAGGCAATACTATCATTCAGAGATGGTGCAATTGATTCATATTCGTCTATATAGCCTTGCACGATGGACTCATACATTGTTAACCCGATGTATCCTAAAGCTCTAGAAGCATATGTAGGTGTATTTCCAAGTGTATTTTTTGTAATATAAATAGTCATTTGAGCCCAACTATTTGCCACATCTGTTTCCGAAAATTCGATTTTTTCTTCAGAAAAAGTAAATTTTCTTTCATTCCTACATGAAAAAGCAATTAAAGCAAATAGGAATAACAACGAAGAAAAATTTAATATTTTTACTACTATTTTCTTACTCATAGAAATTTACTTATTTACTAACATGTATGAAATAACTTTTGATTCATTCACCCCGAAAATAAGCAAATCATTCATTTTAATCACCGATTTTACGTCGCCTTTTATTGAAAGGCCTGAAGCGACTTGATTAACATAAGTGAAATTTCCATTTCCCTCTCCTCTTAGTAAAGTACCATAATTGGCATCTTGTTTTCCTAGTTTAATCTTTAGAAATTTATTATTGCCAACCAAAAGAACATCTAATTTTTTATCGTTGTTGTAGTCAAAAACCAGTATGTCATTTGTGCAAGAAAACTGTGCTTGCAACGGTAAACTCACTTTGGTGAATTTACCAGTCTTTGAACTGACCAATACAATGCTTTCCAATTGGTTAGCCATAATTTTTTTAGCATTTTTCAATTCGCCTTTATCAAAAATCGTTTCGATTGTTGCATCGGCATACGATTGGAATGAATTGAATTTTGCTTTAAAACCTGCAAATTGCATAAAAAATTCATCTCTAGTAATGTAGGGATAGCTTTTACCATTGATATAAGTTGTTAAAATTGGATCAACTGTTCCATTCTTATCAAAGTCGCCATAATGCATTTCAATTGGCTCATCATCAGTGGCTCTGAACTGCGTGTTTGCCCCTAGATTACCTAAAACTAAATCCGGTTTACCGTCATTGTTAAAGTCGCCCACTCCTATCGACTTCCAAAATCCGCTTAAAGTTTTATCAATATATTCGGGCGTTTTTTCATAAAGTTTCCCGCCTTCATTTTCAAAAATCATAACTGGCATCATTTCACCCACCACAACTAATTCTTTGATTTTGTTATTATCCAAATCTACCCATTTTGCATCGGTTACTATGCCAATATTTTTTAATTCAGGCGCTATTTGGTCTATTTGGTTGACAAATTTTCCCTTTCCATCATTTATAAGCAAATAATTATCAGCCGATTCCGGGTATTTTCCTGGAATACAGGAGGATCCAACAAAAAAATCTAATAAGCCATCTCCGTTAATATCTGAAGCTTCCACCACCGATTTTGTGCTTAACATTTTTGGTAAAGCATTGGCCGCCAAAGTGAAATTTCCTTTTTTGTCGTTTAACAATAGTTGATCTTGCAGCGTAGGGTCATTATCAACTAATTGCCCATAACCCCCTTTTGCCAAATAAATATCTGCAAATCCATCATTATTTGCATCAAAAACGGCAATATCAGTAATGGTTGTTCCTTTGCTTAGGGAAATATTTTTCTGCTCATTTTCGATAAATTGCTTATTTTTGTGCTGAATAAAAATAGAAAAACTCCCCTCACCTCCACCAATTACTACATCATCAAGCTTATCATTATTCAAATCGTCGGCTTTCATTACAGGCCCAATATGCGATAATTGACTGATCAATAAAGGCTGTCGGGAGAAATCATTGATTTTTGATTCAGCAATATTAAATTGAATTGGAGATTGCGTTTCACTAAAAATCGAAGCATCATTTTTAATGAAATTTGTAATTCCTTTTGCATCTGATTCTAACAATTGCAAAGTTTGATTTGCT
This sequence comes from Bacteroidota bacterium, assembly GCA_040385875.1. GTDB lineage: Bacteria > Bacteroidota > Bacteroidia > Cytophagales > Spirosomataceae > JANMZR01. The sequence continues at coordinate 4,126 of JAZKGO010000141.1, read as the reverse complement.
TTCACATTGGTCAAAATTTGTTGCTTCCCGCCTACCCAATCAATTATTAAAGAATCGATTAGATTATTTTTCCCTAAACCAAAATTCAAAGTTGTAGATACTGTTGATAGATAACCTCGAGATGGGCTTTGCTCTATTATTTGTGATTTTCCATTTGATTTTAGGGTAATTTTTGCACCAATTCCGAATGGATTTTTATCATTTCCTTTTGTATTTATTTTCAAGTAATTAAAATCTGAATTGGAAGAAGCTTGGTTTTCATAAATAAAAGCTGGTCTATTCACATTATTGACCACCAAATCCAAATCTCCATCGTTGTCCAAATCGGCATAAGCTGCCCCGTTGCTATTTGAAGGTGCCTCTAAACCCCATTGTTTAGTTCTATTCTCAAATTGAAGGCCATTTTTATTTGAAAAAATATAGTTTGAAACATCCGAAGCTGGCATTTTTTCAATGATTTGCTGCACATCTTCACGCATAAGCCTGCCCTTAGCCTGGGTGAAGTCATTCATAAATTTTATAAAATCTAGATTGGTATAATCCCTTGTATACCCGTTGGTCACAAACAAATCCTTGAATCCATCGGAGTCATAATCGGCCAAAAGGGCAGCCCAACTCCAATCGGTATTAGAAATACCTGCCAGCTGACCAATTTCGCTATAAGTTCCGTTGCCATTGTTCAATTGCAACATATTTCGCATGTATTGATAGCCAAAGCCCGAACGAATATTAAGGTCAAATTTGGCATAATTATCTGGTGCAATAAGCATTTTTTGACGGTGATTGTCTTCAGGAAGCATATCTAAAGTGAAAATATCCGTAAGCCCGTCGTTGTTTACATCAGCGATGTCATTGCCCATCGAAAACTGGCTGTTATGGCCAATGCTCTCGTTAATTTTATTTTCAAAACCACCTTTTTTATTATTAATATACAGATAATCAGGCACTTGATAATCGTTAGAAACGTAAAAATCTGGCCACCCATCGTTGTTCAAATCGGAAATACCTATTCCCAAGCCATAAGATAAAGCACTTGAACTTATGCCGGTGGTCGTGGTAATATCATCGAAATGTTTGCCATTATTTTTAAAAAGCCTCAAACCAATCAATTGATCATCTTTTAACAATGATTCTTTTGTTTGGCTTTCATTAAGCACAGGCAACGATTTTGGATTGTGATTAAGCAAAATCATATCCAAATCATGATCCAAATCATAATCAAAAAAATAAGCTTGATTACTGAATGCGGGGCTATTCAAGCCATATTCTGCAGCTCGATCTACGAATTTCGGAACTCCATTTGCATCATTTCCTTCATTCATAAATAGCTGATTCATACGCTTTTCCATAGGCATTGCACCCGAATAGCATAAATATAGATCTACTTTTCCGTCGCCATTAATATCAGTGGCATTCACACCAGTTTTCCAAGGTCCTGGCCGCCCACTTGCACCTGATGGTTCAGAAATATCTTCAAATTTCATAGCTCCTTTATTCAAATACATTTTATTGTCGCCCATATTTGAGGTAAAATAAAGGTCGTCGAGACCATCGCCATTGAAGTCGGCAGTGGCTACACCACCTCCGTTATAAAAATATTCGTACATCAAAATATTTGTATTGGGGCCTTCTGTAAGAGTATTTTGAAAGGTTACGTTGGTAGTTTCGGGTGTGAGTAATTTGAATAATGGCTCTTTATTTTCATCAGTATCAATATTGTTTTTACATGAAAAAAGTAAAATCGAATAAAATAAAATAATTATAGAGTTAGAGGATTTTTGCATAAATACTTAAAAAAATATATCTATTCAAAGATACAAAATTACCAATCTTGTAAAAAGAAAAACCGCATTGAATCGATTGAAACAATGCGGTTTTCCTACTTTTGTTTAATGAAAATATTAATAACCAGGATTCTGCACAAGTTTATTATTCCTGTTCATTTCGTCTCGATGGATTGGTAAAAAGTAAATTTTATCATCCCAATTTCTATTTTCTTTTCCCGGATCTATTTTTCCAACCGTATAAGTGTAATTGTAATTAGTTGGGTCATATTTGTAAATAGCCACCGATTTCCCTTCTTTCAAGGTACCTTTTACATTAATTAAGCTTGCTTTTCTACCTAACGTTTCAGAAGGAATGAGCCATCTGCGGGCATCGTGATAGCGTTGCTCTTCAAAAACCATTTCAACTCTTCGCTCATTTCGGTACTTATTTTTCAAGGCCTCACCTGATTCTGTAATGGCAGGCATGCCTGATCTAAACCTTATTTTATTCAACCATGCACGGGCCTCACTTTCTTCACCTAATTCAATACAGGCTTCAACATAGTTAAATATTGCTTCTGTATATCTTAAAAAAGGCCAAGGAATTTGCTGCCACGAATTTTGATCAACTAATCCTGGGTTAGGATCTGTGAACTTACGCATATAATAATTGGTATAGCTACCGTTCCAATCTTCAATACTACTTTTGCGAGTATCTAAGCCAAAGTGAGTCTTTTTAACCCCTCCTGAGATAATTTCATACTCTCCAGTTTGTATTTGGTTGGCAGGATCTAAAGGAGCTGCACTTGCCGATCGAGGCTTCCATGGAGAACCTTCGTAAAGTATTGTTCCTTTCATTCTTGGATCACGATTGGCGTATGGATTTGAGGCATGCTCTGGCTTAGACCAGTCGAACTTTGTGCCATCCATCATTTCATAATCGTCAACAAGCTCTTGTGTAGGAGTATTGCCAGCCCAGTTATTATAGCCATTTGGCCCATTAAACAAACCAACTCTTCCACCATCTTCGTTCTTGCTTTGTATAAAATATCTTGCAAAAATGAGCTCGTTTTGACCACCATTTCTAGACAAAGATTGATTGATATAATTCGTAGTGGCTTGATCAGCTGTGGCTGGCTCCGTCAATGATAATTGAAAACCTAAGCCTGGCAAATCAAGGACTGCTTTTGCTGCTGCTTTTGCTTTTTGCCATCTTTCTGCACGACTTCCAGAAACATAACCAACTAATTCTGGTTTAGAAAATGAAGCCAAAGCTTTTGATTTTAGTTTGGCTGTTGGTATGTCGGCCAAATCACTTGCAGCATAAATCAATACTCTTGATTTTAATGCCAAGGCAGCGGCCTTGGTTGCACGACCTTTTTGCAAAGATTTTCCATCTAATTTTGCTGCAGCTTCATCCAAATCCTTAATAATGAAATTCACATTTTCTTCATAAGTATTTCTAGTACTTAAGAAATCGCTATCATTCAATGAAAATGCTTTATCCACAATTGGCACACCACCATAATACCTCAGCAATTGGTGATAATAATAGGCCCTCATAAATTTAGATTCGCCAATTAATCTATCTACAATATTATTTGTATTGGTAAATTTCGGTGCTGCCAAATTTTCTAAGGCTAAATTACAGGCTCTTATTCTCTGATACATATTTACCCAAGAAAGTGTGCCATTTATCCATCCTGGATCAGCAGGGTTAATTCTGCCTTCGGTGTGTGTTGTAATATTACGCCCTGGATGTGTGAATATGGCTTCATCCGTTAATGAGGCCAGCATTTGCTCATTAAAACCCCCTACTCCCAAGCCGCCGTATAGTTCACTTACAAATGCCTCAGCTAAAGAAGCATCGCCCCAAACCACTTCCTGCGAAAGCTGGTCAAGTGGTTTTGTATTTACAAAATCATCGTTGCAACTCAATGTAACCATCGAAATTGCAATTATAGATAAAATTAGTTTTTTATATCTTTTCATTTTTATTAAAATTTAAGGTTGATACCAATATTTAATACTCTTGATTGCGGATAATACTGCCCAGTTGAACTTGCTGTTTCTGGATCAAATACTTTCAACTTATCCAAAGTAAATAAATTAACTCCGCTCAAATAAATTCGAGTACTGCTTGCACCCAATTTTTTCAACACGTTATCTGGAATTGAATAGCCTAATTCAAAATTCTTTAATCTAACATAATCAGAACTTCTTAACCAATAGGTATTTCCTCCAGAATAGTATTGATCTGACCGGTTGGCTATACGTGGATGAACACTCGAAGGGTTATCGATTGTCCAACGATTATCGTGAATATCTAACAAATAGTTGCCTATATTTCCCATTTCGCC
>JAZKGO010000140.1:0-3352 GCA_040385875.1 Bacteroidota bacterium | reverse complement strand
CAATTGGTGGCAGTTAGCGCAATGGGTTTTATACAATTCCAACCCTTCCACAAAATATTGCTTCTTTTTTATTTCACTTTCAGACTGGCAGGCAAAAAAAAGTATTGAAATTAAATAAATTAGAGGGCGGTTCATTTAATATTTTTCATTTAATAAAACTTCAATATCATTTTGCAGTTCATCCACATCAGCTTCCTTTGTACCATCATAAATACCTCTTACTCTTTGTAGTTTATCCACCAAAATAAACGCTCCTGAGTGAATAAAGCCACCATCAGCAGCACTGTCTTCTTTAGCTGTAGACATATAGCCTTTTAAACCAACAGCATAAATCTTTTCCTTTTCACCTGTTACAAATCTCCATTGATTGCCCTCAACACCCAATTTAGCTGCATATTCTTTCAAGACTGGTACAGTATCATGCCTTGGGTCAATGGTATGTGACAAAAAATTAACTGAATTATTACCCTTAAAATGCTTATAAAGGCGACTCATCTGGCTTTTCATTTTTGGGCAAATAGTGGGGCAACTTGTAAAAAAAAAGTCGGCTATATAAACTTTCTTATTCTTATAGTCAGCATTGGTAACAATGGCATTGTTTTGGTCAATGAAAGAAAAATCAGGAATGGTATGGTAAATGGTATCTATCTTAATTTTACCATTTTCTGTTATTTGTTTTGTATCTTTTTCCCCTAAAATTGGCAACTGCTTCTCTTTGCTTTCACATGAAAACAGATAAATAGAAATACTACTTAATACCAAAAATATTTTTCTCATCATTTTATTTTTTCAAATACTTTCTCACAACCTCAATATTTTTGATGGTGCTTTCTTTAATACTATTGATTTTGTTTTTTTGTTCTGTTAAGTACTTTTCACCATCCTCCGCATTAATGGCTTTCAGTGTATCTGGGTTGTATTCATCCATCCAGTCCATCATACCATTATCCGACTCGGTAAGCAAATAACTGAGCGAATCAGACATTGCTTTAGTATTTCGATAATTAGCAGATGTACTGTCAATCGCCTTTAAATTATTGGCCAATTCATCCTTAAGATTCATGATTTCACCCATTTTAGGCATCACTTCATCATGGATGGCCATCACATCGTCTTGGAGCTTTTCAATTTTCTGATCAGAACTAGAACAACCAACTGCTACAAGAAGCAAAAAAATATATTTTAGGCTATTTTCCATTTTATTAATAGTTTTTGAATTTTGTTGTAATTTAATCATTTCTATAAAATATTGCTATTCATACCCTTCTAAAATAGCCTTTGCATTATCAATAATACCAGCAGAAGGTTGAGAGCCCCCAATCATTTGTGCAATCTCAAATATTCTTTCTTGCCTATCTAATTTTTTAATTTTACTGGCTGTTTTATTGGCAGAGTCGTCTTTGTAAACGAAATAATGAGTTTTGCCTTGAGCCGCTATTTGGTGCAAATGAGTAATCGCAATAATCTGGTGGTTTTGGGCCATTTCTTTCATCATTTTGCCTACTTTAATAGAAATTTCACCCGAAACCCCAGTATCTATTTCATCAAAAATAATGGTCGGGAGCGATCTTTTGCTGGCTAAAATATATTTGATTGCCAACATCAATCTCGAAAACTCACCTCCTGAAGCCACTGCTTTCAATTGTTGCGGGGCAATACCTTTATTGGCTGAAAAAAGGAAATTCAATAGATCGATTCCAGATTGATTGGCAGATTGTAATTTATGCTCAATCTTCAAGGAAGCATTGGGCATCCCAAGGTCAGCCAATAAACCGCCAATCCTTTGCTCAATTTCTTGAATGACATTCATCCGTGTTTCGGATAGCTTTTGTCCGAAATTTTGCATGTTTTCAAATGCAATTTGTTCTCTTTTCTTGGCCAAAGCCAAATCTTCATCCAGATTCAATACTGCCTCCACCTTTTCTTTGAGACTTGCCTCAATGTCCAAAAGTTCAGTCTCTGTTTTAACGGAATGCTTTTGGAACAAATTGTTGATGATATTAATCCTATCCTGAAGATTTTGAATATTGCTTTGGTCATAATCAACTGATTTCAGTGCTAATTCTGTTTCTCTAAAAACATCTTTCAACTCAATAATCGTAGTGTGAAGTCTATTTTTTAATGTCAAATAATTTACCGAAAAGCCAGAAATAGAATTTACATTGGCAAGAGCTTGCTCTAAGTAATCAATCGATGAATTATCCGCATTATAGAGATACTCAGCTGTCAACTGAAGCTTTAATTTTACATCTTCGGCATTTTCGAGTATTCTCAATTCTTGCTCTAATGTATCCAACTCCCCTTTTTCGATTTTACTTCTTTTTAATTCATCCAACAAAAAACTATTATAATCAAAATCTTTTTTGTTGAGCGCAGCTCTTTTTTCGATTGAATTAAGATTAGATTTCTCGTTTAAATAATCGAAATAAGCGATTTTAAATTGCTCCTTAGTTTCCAAATTTTGGGCATAAGAGTCAACTATTTGCAACTGAAATTCATTGCTTGCTAAAGCCGTAGTATCATGCTGCGAATGCACATCAAGAAGTCGCTCCCCAATTTTTTTGAGAGAGTCCAGATTCACTGGGGTATCATTGATAAAAGCCCTTGACTTACCTAAGGGGCTAATTTCCCTTCTAATAATACTAATTTGCTCATAATCAAGCTCTTCCTCTTCAAAGACATCATTCAAATTCAAATTTGAAAGGTCAAAATGCCCTTCTATAAAGCATTTCTCTTCGCTATTATACAAAGCTTTTGTGTCCATTCTATTACCCAAAAGCAGCCCTATGGCACCCAAAATAATCGATTTACCAGCACCTGTTTCGCCCGTAATGATATTTAAAGATTGGTCAGGATTGAGCTCCAGATGTTGAATAAGAGCATAGTTTTTGATAAGTAAATGCTGGAGCATAGAGTATTTTTTAACAAAAATAGTGTAGAATTTTCAAAATATTAGAACCCTACCACTCACTTATTGAATCGATTTGTATTTCTTGGATGGTAGCGATTGCAATTGATTGGGTTCTATATGCACTCAGTTTAATTTTAAGGTCAGTTTTTGTATAACTTAGCAATGAACCTTTGAAAGATTTATCGTTTTTCAAAATAGTAACCATCTGAAAACCAATCAATTCATTTAATTTATCTGAAATGTTTTCTGAAAAAATTCTTTGGATTCTTTTGCCCATAATTATAACAATAATTTTCGATACACTTCGGTATGGGTAGGATCCAAATTGGTCAATAAAGTGTACACTTTTTGCTTTTCGGTGCTGGGTGCCTGGCTAAAAATATTCACAAGCTCCTCATTTTTTGAATCAAAAAAACAGTAAAACAAAATGGAAGAGGGTTT